>JANORH010000460.1:0-6484 GCA_031415215.1 Alphaproteobacteria bacterium
ACCGCTGTGATACTTCCGCCGCCGCCCACGGGGGGCCAGATCTATCGCAAGGTCCGCGACCGGGCGTCCTATGCTGGGGGTCTGGCCAGCGTCGCGGTGGCGGGCGGACAGGTGGCGCTGGGCATGGTGGCGCACAAACCCTGGCGGGCGCTGGCGGTTGAAACGGCGCTGGCCACTGGCGCATCGCCGGCCGAAGCCATCGCCGTCGAGCTGGAAGGTGCCAGCCCGCTGGGACGTAATGATTTCAAACTGCCGCTGGTCGCCCGTCTATCCAGCGCTGCCATCACTGAAGCCAAAGGTAGGGGCGCATGAGCTCGGTTCACGACTGGACGCCCAACAACCCCGTCAAGGAAAACCGCTCGGGTCTGATCGGCAAGCCGGTAGACCGCTACGAGGGGCCGCTCAAGGTCACAGGCACCGCGCCCTACGCCTATGAGGTGCAGCCGCCGTCGCCGCCGGCCTATGGCGTGATGGTCGGCGCAGCCATCGCGGCCGGCCGGATCACCGGCGTGGATATCGCCGAAGCCGAGGCGACGCCCGGCGTCCTCGTGGTCTGGACCCACCTCAATGCGCCGCCTCAGGCCCCCCGGGGCACCAAGGTGCATCCGCGCAGCAGCGCCGGATCGCGTCCAGCTCTGGAAAGCGACCGCATCTTTTTCTTCGGCCAGCCGGTGGCTCTGGTGGTGGGCGAGACGCTGGAAGCTGCGACAGCCGGCGCGCACCGCGTCAGGCTGACCTATGCCGCCGACACGTCTGATGTGGATTTCCGCGCCAGCCTGGACCGCGCCGTCTCGCCCGCCGGCGAAGAGGACGTCGAGGTCGGCGATTTCGTGCGCGGCTTTACCAGCTCGCCCGTTCAGGTCGACGAGACCTGGGAAACGCCGATCCAGAACCACTGCCAGATGGAGCCCTGCGCCTCCACCGTATGGTTCGAAGGCGAAAAGTGCATCGCCCACACCTCGATCCAGATGGTCAAACCGGCCCAACACGGCCTGGCTGAGACGCTGGGCATCCCGCGTGACGACGTCCACCTGCTGACCCGCTACATCGGCGGTGGGTTCGGCGGCAAGGGCCAGACCTATGACGACCTGATCCTGGCCGCGCTGGCCGCCAAGGCCCTGGGGCGCCCCGTCAAGGTTGCCTACACCCGCCAGCAGATGATGCACGGCACGATCCATCGTCCCGCGACGGTGATGCAGGTGCGGCTGGGCGCCGAGAAGGACGGCCGCCTCAACGCCTTTTCCATGATGACCTGGACCCACTGTCATCGCGAAGGCAACTTCACCGAGCACGCGTCGAACTTTGCCCGCGCCCTCTATGCCGCACCGAACCGCTTGACGGGTCACAGGCTGGTCAAGCTGGACCTGCCGGGTGCCGGGCCGATGCGCGCCCCGGGCGAGGCGTCCGGCACGCTGGCGCTGGAATGCGCCATGGATGAACTGGCCGAGAAGCTGGGCCTCGATCCGGTGGAGCTGCGCATTCGCAACGAGCCCGAGACCGACCCGGAGAACGGCAAACCCTTCTCTATGCGCCAGCTGGTGCGATGCCTGCGCGCAGGCGCCCAGCAATTCGGCTGGGACCGACGGCTGCCGACGCCCGGCCTGGTCCGCGACGGCCACTGGCTGGTGGGCATGGGCATGGCCGCCGCCATCCGCGGCAACTTCCTGCTGCCTGCCAAGTGCAGCTTCACGGTGGATGCCGAGGGCGTGATCACGGTTCGGCAAGGCATGACCGATATCGGCACCGGCACCTACACCGTGCTGGCCCAGATCGCCGCCGAGACGCTGGGCGTGCCGCTGGGCCATGTAAAGGTCGAGATCGGCGATTCCGAGTTTCCCCCGGCCCCCGGCTCCGGCGGTCAGTTCGGGGCTGCCACGGCGGGCTCGGCGGCGCTGGCGGCGGGCCAGAATCTGCGGACTGCCATTGCGGAACTGGCGACCGGCGATGAAGCCTCGCCGCTGTTCGGAGGACGCGCTGTCGACGTGACCTTCCAGGACGGCATCATCGCCATCGAGAACCGCTCCGAAACCCTGGCCAGCCTGATCCGCCGCGCCGCGCCGGACGGCCTGACCGTCGAGGGGGAAATCAAACCGGCGCAGGACGCCCGCGAGTGGAGTCAGCAGACCTACGGCGGCCACTACTGCGAGGTCGGCGTCGATCCCGTCACCGGCGAGGTCCGGGTGCGTCGTATGCTGGGTGTGTTCGCCGCCGGTCGTATCCTCAACGCCAAGACAGCCCGCAGCCAGCTGACCGGGGGCATGATCTGGGGCATCGGCTCGGCGCTGACCGAGGGCAACGCCGTCGACACCCGATACGGCTCGCTGATCAACCAGGATCTGGCCCAGTATCTGGTGCCGGTGCAGGCCGACATCGGCGATCTTGATGCCATCATGCTGGATGAGGTCGACGACAAGGCCAATCCGATGGGCGTGAAGGGCGTTGGCGAGCTGGGCAATTCCGGGGCCGGGGCCGCCGTGGCCAATGCGATCTACAACGCTTGCGGCGTCCGGGTTCGGGACTATCCGATTACCCCTGACAAA
This sequence comes from Alphaproteobacteria bacterium, assembly GCA_031415215.1. Taxonomy (GTDB): domain Bacteria; phylum Pseudomonadota; class Alphaproteobacteria; order Caulobacterales; family Caulobacteraceae; genus Phenylobacterium. The sequence continues at coordinate 2,541 of JANORH010000460.1, forward strand.
CTTCTGGCCGGACTGATCGCCAGGGGGCTTTAAGGGTTCAGGCCACCGCGCATTTCGCCCAGCACGCGGATCAGGTCGCTCTCGCGGAACGGCTTCATCAGGATGATCGCGCCCTTGTCTTTCGGACGCAGCCCGGCTTCGCCATAGCCCGTCGCATAGGTGAAGGGTGTCTTGCGGTCGCGAAGCCTGTCAGCCAGCGGAAAGCTTTGCTGGCCCGCCAGGTTCACATCCAGCAGCGCGCAGTCGAAGTGCTGACTGTCAGCCAGCGCCATCGCCTCGTCCAGGCGTGAGGCGGGGCCGACCACAACGCACCCCAGGTCGGCCAGCATGTCCTCCAGCAGCATGGAGACCATCATCTCGTCCTCGACGACGAGAACCCTCAGGCCTTGCAATGCGACGGGATCGGTCATTCCACGGACTCCTGCGGGCAGACCCGCGACCGCGTTAACTGGCGCACGGTCGTTGGCATTTCTTCTAACCCAACCTCGCCAGCCTGTCGCGAAACGGGGGCGCGACCATAAGTCACTGCCGGTTCCACGCTGATCGCACCAGACTTCATGTTGCGTGAAAGTTAAGTATTAACAGCCTGTAATATTCTTACATCTGCTTCATGACGTCATATTCACGGGTATTAATCGGATCACCCAAGTATTCATCCCTTGCCGGCGGAAAACACCGCCCCAGCACAACCGCTTCGAGGGATAACGACAATGCAAAAGATCAACACGCTGACCAACACCATCTCCGGCATCGCCATGCTGGCCCTGGCCGCTCTGCCGATCGCCGCCCTGGCGACGGCCGCCCATGCCGCCCCGGCGGCGGTAAAGATCGCCGATCTGAACCTGGCCAGCCAGGCCGGCGTCGCCACCTTCAACCAGCGCGCCGGCTACGCTGCCCGCAAGTTCTGCAATACTGAGCTCTCCCTGTCAGCCCGCGCCAACTGCCGCGAGGGCGTTCGTGTCGAACTGAACGAGAAGATGGACGCTATCCGCACCGCTCAGGCGACGCGCACGTCCACGACCTTCGCCGCCCGCTAAGCTCTCCCTCCGAAACAGCGGACGTGCGAACGGGCCTGCGGTCTCCCCCACCGCAGGCCCAATCGCATCCGGATCTGCCTCAGGCAGCGTCCACCAGAACGACTTCGGCATCTTCAAGGGCTTTGATGGTCAGGCGCGGCTCATCCATTACCGCAGCCCCGTCGCGGGTCTCGAGCCGCACGCCGTTGACAGCGATCACGCCGGCCGCCGCCACCAGATAGATATGACGGCCTTCGCCCGGCACATAGTCCACGCTTTCCCCCGCCTTCAGCGTCGCCCCTGCCACCCGCGCGTTGGCGCGTATCGGCAGGGCGTCACCTGCGTCGTCCAGACCACTGGCCAGTGTAACGAACTGCCCGGCCCGATCAGACTTCGGAAAGGGCCGCGCGCCCCAACCGGGTGCGCCGCCGGCCTGCGCTGGCTCAATCCAGATCTGGAACAGTGTGGTGGTGTCCGCTTCGGCGTTGAATTCGGCGTGTTGGATCCCCGACCCGGCGCTCATCACCTGCACGTCGCCCGCCTCGGTCCGACCCTGGTTTCCCAGGCTGTCCTTGTGCGTAATCGCGCCTGACCGGACATAGGTAATGATTTCCATGTTGGCGTGGGCGTGCGGCGGGAAACCCGAATTCGGCGCGATCTCGTCGTCGTTCCAGACGCGGATCGCCCCCCAGCCCATATTCTTCGGGTCGTAAAAGTCACCAAACGAGAAATGATGACGGGCGTTCAGCCAGCCGTGGTTGGCCTGACCCAGGCCGTTGAAAGGGCGATGTGCGATCATGGGGGGTGGCTCCTCTCAATTGGTGGAACGTGACGCTCCAGTCGTGGCCAGAGATGGGAAGTTGCCCCTACGGAAACAAGACCTCGGAAGCTCTGCCAGCCTTCAGCCACGGTTCATCCCGGATACGGCTCCAGTGAGAGCCTGAATTCCATCTGAGGTCGCCCACCATGAAAACCACGGCTGTTCTCGCGCTTGCCGGACTGTTGGCCATGAGCGGGATCGTTCAGGCGCAGCCCTGGCGACCCGGCTCCATCACGCTTTATGATCAACCAGACTTCCAGGGCGCGTCGGTCACCATCACCCAGTCCGCGCCGGATCTTGGCAAATGGCGTTTCAATGATCGCGCCCAGAGCGTGCGCGTCGACGGTCGCTGGCTGATCTGTGAGCACGACAACTTCAAGGGCCGCTGCCAGGAGGTGAGGGGCAATGTGGCCAATCTCCACACCCTGGGTCTGATGGCGCAAGGGTCGTCCCTGCAGCCCATCGGTCGTCCGGGCGGCGTTGGTCCGGGTCGCCCCGACGGCCCCCGCCGTGATACGCGCGGCATCGAAGGCACCACGACAGTGTTCTTTCCCCGCCCGACCGTCGATGGCCTGGACGTGGCAGCAGGCGATCGCGGCGCGGATGTGTTCTGCCAAAGCCAGGGCCTCGACCGCGCCCAGTGGTTCGACTCCAGCCAGCGCGCCTCGCAGGCCATCGGCCCGGACGGTCAGATCGTCGGCCGCTCCACCGTCCTCCGCGACCTGCTCTGCCGCAAACCTTGACCCGGGCGCACACGCCTGCCTCTTTTGCCGCCTGTGGTGCAGGGCGGCGAAATGTTTCGAACGGCGACGGTGTTGATTGCGGCCCTGGGCCTGATGGCGGCGGCTCCATCTGATGTCCGCCAGCTTGATCCCGAAAACACCCTGGTGATCGACACCACCAAGGGCCGCATCGTTGTCGAACTGCGCCCTGAATTCGCGCCCCGGGCCGTGGCCCGCATCAAGCTGCTGGCGCGCGAAAAGGTCTATGACGGGCTGCAGTTTCACCGCGTGATCGACGGCTTTGTCGCCCAGACCGGCAACCCCAACAATCGCGACGGCGGCGTCTCGGCTCACCCCGACCTGCCGCCGGAGATCAGCTTTCGTATCCCGACGGAGACCGCAACGGTGGTGGTTGATCGCAGCGATGGCCGCGAAGGCTTTGTCGGCGCCACGCCGTTCGCCTCCGTGTCAGCGGCAGAGCAGCGCCTGTCGCCGGACCCGCGGTTACGCGGCTGGGGTGCCTATTGCCCCGGCGTGATGGGCATGGGCAGACAGGCCGACCCGGGCACGGCGAACAGCGAGATCTTCTTCATGCGCGCGGCGTCGCGGCGTCTGGACCATGACTACACCGTCGTGGGGCGCGCGGTCGTAGGACTGGATGTGGTCCGCGCGATGAACGTCGGCGAGCCTCCCGCCGTGCCCGACCTGATGCTGCGCGTGCGGGTGGCCGCAGACATGCCCGCCGCCGAGCGGCCCGACCCACGGGCGCAGGACCCGCGCGGGCCGGCGTTTCAGGCCAGGATCGCTGCTCTGAAACAGTCAAAGGGCGCTGACTTTACCGTCTGCGACCTGGAAATCTCGCCGCCACCACGCTGATCTGGCCTCGACCCCACGCGCGTGGGGTTGCCATCGACGGCTGACATGCGCCTGATTGCGGCGTGTTTTCGCGGGGCGAGCCGACCTTGAAGTTCCTGAAATCTCTCAGCGTGCTGGTGCTGATCGCTCTGGTCGCCGGTTTGGCCATCGGCGCGGCGGCGGCGGCTTACGGCGGTGAATCAGCCACGCCCATCATCGAGGGCATCGAGGCGCTGGGCGGGCTCTGGCTGAATGCGCTGCGCATGACCGTGGTGCCGCTGATCTTCGCGGTGCTGGTGACGGGTATCGCCCAGGTCTCCGACGCCGCCGCCACCGGGCGGCTGGCGATGAAAGCCATGCTCTGGTTCCTGGGCTTGCTATCCATTTCGGCGGTTACAGCAGTCTTCCTGGTGAACGGCCTGCTCGCCGCGTGGCCGGTGGGCGAGGCCGCCTCCGCCGCCCTGCGCGCCGGGGCCCAGGCCCCCGCCGCCGACATGGCCACCGCCCCCGACTTCGCCGCCTGGGTCAAAA
>JANORH010000461.1:0-1988 GCA_031415215.1 Alphaproteobacteria bacterium
GCAACTTTCACGACGTGTCCGATTCGGCAGCGTCCGTCGTCGATGTCGAGGACGGCGATCTGGCCTGAACCCCCGACGTGAGACAAGAAATCTGGGACCGTAAGTCGTGCGTGTCCCCGCTCACCTATCCCCACCTCCCCCTCGATCCGGAACATGGTCCCGAACGATCAAGCCGCGTGCAGCACGTCGCGGGCCTGCTGGGGCAATCCGGCGATAACGGAGAGATAGGCCGAGGCGGTGGCATCGGGTTGACGTCGCCCTTGTTCCCATCCCTTGAGGGTCGCCAGCGGAATCCGGTAGGCGCTGGCGAAAGCCTGCTGCGACAGGCCTAATCCCACGCGGATCGCGCGTACGTCGGGAACCTCAATAGTATGGATGCGCGCCACCTTGCCCTTGCCCAGGGCGTGGGCGGCGGCTTCTTCCATCGCCGCGATCAGGTCTTGTCCAAAGCTGCTCATCGTCATGCTCCTTGCCGTCACGCCACCGTGGCCTTGATCGTCGCTGCGAAGGCGGCCACTGCCCTCTTCTCGTCCGCGCTCAGATCGCTCGTCTGCGCTTTGGCATAGGCCAGCAGCAGGTAGAGCGGGCAGTCGGGCCGGTAGTAGAAATAGATCACCCGCGCGCCGCCACGCTTGCCGACACCGGCCTTGCCCCAGCGCAGCTTTCTCACGCCGCCGGTTCCCGGGATGATGTCGCCATCCTCGGGATTATGGGCAAGATGATCGACCAGCGCCGTCAGCTCTTCTTCGCTCCAGATCCTCGCCGCAGCCCGTGCAAAGCCCTGCGTCTCGGCAACAGTGATTAGGCGGATCAGCATCAGCGTAACGAATACGTCAATGACGCCCTAAAAGCAAGGGCATTGCAGGCTGGCAGGCCACACAGACAACCGTGTCCGGGGCCGCGCTCACGCCGGCTCCGGGTCGAAAACCAGTGAGCACTTCGCCCGAGCGAGCTACCTTGTTCTGAATCGTCGGAAGCGTCCGCGTATGGGTAACGTGTCGCCATAGTCTTGGGTCGGGACCCTACACGTCGCATTCAAACACTTGTTTGTTTCTGCCTTCCGGGTTTATCCTGTCGTCGCCGTCGGAAACTCCGGCGGCCTACGTTCTCAGGGCGGGGTGAAACTCCCCACCGGCGGTAATGCCCATTTCGATGGGACGAGCCCGCGGGCGCTTTCCGGTTTCGGCCGGCAAGGACGAGCAGACCCGGTGTGATCCCGGGGCCGACGGTTAGAGTCCGGTTATGAGAACGGTCGAACCCTGTCCGGGCGGGAAACCGCCTGTGCAAGGTGCGGCCTGCCCCTGGTGCGTGGTCCTTTGAACCCGGTCAGGGAGAAGACCATGACACATACTGCTGTTCTGCAAGAGTACCCCACCGCCACGGGCGCCTTCCGCGCCACGCGGATCGCCTTTGTGCACTCGCTCTGGCACGAGGAAATCGTCCGCGAGGCCTATGCCGGCTTCGCTGACGAAATGGCGGCCCTCGGCTTCCCGCCTGAAGCGGTCGAGCGTTTTGAAACGCCGGGCGCGTTCGAGATCCCGCTGCACGCCCAGACCCTGGCCCGCACCGGCCGCTACGCCGCCATCGTGGCGGCAGGTTTTGTGGTGGACGGCGGCATCTATCGCCACGAGTTCGTGGCCGAGACGGTGATCCGCGCCTTGATGCAGGTACAATTGTCGACCGAGACCCCGGTGTTCTCGGTGGTGCTGACGCCGCACCACTTCCATGAGCACGAGGTGCATCGTCAGTTCTATCACGGCCATTTCCGTACCAAGGGTGCCGAGGCGGCCCGGGCCTGCAAGGGCACGCTGGAAAGCCTGGCCAAGCTGGCGGGGACGGCGTGATGGAAGCCCTGCTGGACCTTCCGGCGGGCTTTGAGCGACACGACCGAAGGAGCCCGCTGACGGAGCCCTGGGAGCCGCTCTATCGGCGGATCTCGGGCGACACGGTGATCCTGGGGCTGCGGGCAGGCTCCGCCCACACCAACA
>JANORH010000462.1:0-11247 GCA_031415215.1 Alphaproteobacteria bacterium
CCATATCGCCGCGCTCAGCGACGCGGTCACCGGCGCCGCAGCCTCGATCAACCCCGACGGCGATTTCGCCACCGAGGTCGAGGAACTGCGACAGACCGCCCTGCTCATCGCCAAAATCAACGCACTGCAGGCCCCGGTCCCCGAGCCGCAACCACCGCAAAGGACCCTGCCCCCCGGCCTGCGCTGGGGCGGCTCGGGCTCGGGTTAGGGCGCCGATTTCGGTGACAGGTTCCGGTGGCCTGATACCCATCTCCCTTGTTTAGCGACCAAAGGCGCCTGACTTCCCACGGCCGCATGGATCCCCCGGCTCGCGTCGCGACCCGAGGATGACAGTCGTGGGGATGACCTGGGGCGAGGCTTGCGGCCGCGCGCGACGGAGATCCAGGGCCCTTGCGGCTGGCCCCATTGGATCAGTAGGGCTCGCAAGCAAATCCGTCTGAGTCTCCATCCTGGCGAGGGGCGTAGAGGGGTGACACGGCGGGGATGTCGTACGCCCCGGCCCGATGTGCATCGGCGCAGTTGCGAAAGGGTCGTGTGCGTTGAGGCGAATCCACAGCGATCTCGGTCAAGCGTCGCACGCCGGTTTCCTCGACCGATGGGCGAAGCAGGCTCTCAAGGTTCACCGCCGGATAGAGGCTGGACAGGCCAACGCCGATGATGGCAACGCATCCCGCCCAGTAGGCGACGAGCAGGCCCTGACCAAAGCGGCCTGGCCTGTGTCGGTCAGCGCGAGCTGGGTGGCGAGCTGGCCTGAGTTTCACAGCTCCGGTTTGCATCACGCGCCACAAGGCCGCGTTAAGCGGGAGCGTTGACGCGACGGAGCTTACCTTCGGAAGCTGAAACCGATGCGGAAGGTCTGTGGCGCAGAGAAGCTCTCCACCCCGTCCGCTGTTTCACCGACCTCAAGTTTTTCGTCGAACAGGTTCTCCGCCGCCACATAGACTTCGACGTTCTCGCGGAACGCCCAGCTGGCGCGGGCGTCCAGCTGAACCCCTGCACTCAGGCGACGTGTGTTGAGATCGTCCTCCCAGCGGCCACTTTCGTAGCGCAGGTCGGTCGACAGGCTGAGGGCCTCGGCTGGGCGGACGGCGAGGCCTCCGGTCAGCGTCCACTTCGGCGTCTGGGCGGGTCGCAGGCCGTTGAGCTGGCGCGCGCGCGGGCCGCCGTGGACCTCGGCATCGGTGTAGGCGAAGGCGGCGCGCCAGGACGCGGTGGCAGCGATCTCGCCGGAGCTTTCGGCCTCGATGCCCCAGGCCTCGATCTCGCCGGCGTTCTGGCGTTGACGCAACGTGCCGCCTGCGGGCACGAACCCGGCGGAAGGGAAGGTCCCGGGGCCTCGACCGATGGTGACGTTGGTGATCGGGTCCTGCAGGCGGTTCAGGAACACATCCGCGCTCCAGCGGACGGTCCCCTCGCCGCCTAGCCCCAGCTCGACGCCTTGCAGGGTTTCGGGTTTCAGGGTGGCGTTGGCCTCGGTGATGTCATTGCCGACCCGGAAAGGCCGGTGCAATTCGTTGAGCGTCGGCGGACGGAACCCGACGTAACCGGCGGCTCGAAGGTAAAGCGCCTCGGACACCTCGTAGCGCAGGCCGATACGGCCGGTCGGCGTGGTGTCGGACCGGTCGGGCGAGCGCTGGTTGAGGGTCAGGACGCCGGTGGCGATGTCGCGCTCGTCGCGGAGCGCCGCGTAGGCGCGGGAGCGGTCCACGCGAACACCGGCGGACGCCAGCCAGGGACCGCTGTCATAGGCGGCTTCCAGATAGGCACCGGCCACCAAGGTCTTGCCGCCGGCCTGACGGTCGCGGGTGAAGGCACCATTCAGGAACCGGAACTTCTCCTTGTCGACCCCGTCAGCCAGGCGTGCGTCGGCCCCGACCTCCCAGGCCAGATCACCCTGTCGGCCCTGCCAGGCGGCGTTGAGGCCATAACCTAATGCAGGCGTGTTGTACTGGTCATTGGCTGGGGTTGTGGTGGCGCGCGTTGCGGCAACGGCCACCGAGCTGTTCCTGAGATTGCTGCCGCGCGCCCAGGCCTGGAGACGCCAGCCACCAACGCCTTCGGACGCAGGTTGCGCCAGGGTGAGCGTTGCGGACTCGCCCGTGGAGACCGAACGCGCGCCGACCAGGCCTGCCCCCTGCTGCACGCGGAAGGCCTGGAGCCGCAGGGCCACCTGCACCTCGCCCAGTTGGTGCTGGGCGCGCACAGCGAGGCTGGCGTCCTTGGTATCGAGGCGCTGATCAGCAGCACCCTGGCGCGGACCGCGCACCGCATAGTAGCCGTCAGTCCGCGAGGTGGCGGCGGTGATAAGCAGTCCGGGCACGCCGCCCGAGACCGCCGCGCGGTAGCTGTCGCGCTCGCCGGCCGAGAGGTCCAGAGCGGCAAGCCCCTCGCCGCTGCCGCGCTCCTGCAACGCGACGACGCCGGTGAGCGCGCCCGCGCCATAAGGCCCAGCACCGGCACCTCGCACGATGGTGGCGCCGTCCAGCCCCTCGGGCGGCAGTCCGCTCCAGATCACCCAGCCGCCGAAGGGGTCGTTCTGGGGTGCGCCGTCCAGGGTCACCAGTGCCCGGCCCGCACCGGACGGCGCGATGGCACGGAGCGAGAGGCCCTGGGTGGTCGGGTTCGCAGCGGCGCTGCCGGTGCGGCGAAACAGGGAGACGCCGGGGGTGCTCTTCAGCGCCTCGTCCAGCCGGGTTTCGGACTTCAGGATCTTGGGGTCGATCTGCACGGCGCTGAACACCGCGTCGCCGCCCAGCGGTGCCAGACGGGGCGGATGCACGATCACGATCTCGACTTCGGGCAGCGGCGGCGGCAGATCGGGCATGACAACTCGAAGGTCTGGTATGAACGTGGGATGAGAGGGCTAATGAGCCCCGCAGGAGAGTGCAATGGCAAACGTCGCGATCATCACCGGTGCGGGCAGCGGGATCGGGCAGGCTGTGTCTCTGGCGCTACTGAAATCGGGTTGGTCGGTGGCGCTGGCCGGCCGTCGCGCCGAGGCGCTGGAGGCCACGGCCGGGTTCGCTGAAGGCGGCGAGGCTCTGTGTGTCCCGACGGATGTGTCGCACCCTGACAGCGTCGAGGCCCTGTTCGCGACAACGAAGGCCCGGTTCGGACGCCTTGACCTGTTGTTCAACAACGCCGGGACCGGGGCACCGCCGGGGCCGCTGGAAGATCACTCCATCGATCACTGGCGGCGCGTTGTGGACGTGAACCTTACCGGGGCCTTCCTGTGCACGCGAGCGGCGTTCGGTCAGATGAAAACCCAGGACCCGCGCGGCGGGCGGATCATCAACAACGGCTCGATCTCGGCCCACGCGCCCCGACCCAACTCCATCGCCTATACCGCCACGAAACACGCGATCACCGGCATGACGCGGTCAACTGCGCTGGATGGGCGCGCCTTTGACATTGCCTGCGGCCAGATCGACATCGGCAACGCCGCCACCGACATGACCCGTGGCATGGCGCGCGGCGTGCCTCAGGCCGACGGCTCGGTGAAGGTGGAGGCCACCATGGATGTCCAGGCGGTGGCCGACGCGGTGGTCTATATGGCCACACTGCCGCTCTCGGCCAATGTGCCGTTCATGACGGTGATGGCGACGCAGATGCCGTTTATCGGGCGGGGTTAGCCGCCGACGAAGTTCGGTGCGCGCTTTTCCAGACTGGATCGGACAGCTTCGACCTGGTTCGGCGTACCCATCAAGGCGGTCTGCTCGCGGCTTTCTTCCAGCAGGATGGCGAGTTGATCGCCATCCGCCATCAGGTTGAGCAGGCGTTTACCGGCGCGGATGGCGTCGGGGTTCTTGCCCGCCACATCGCGGGCGAAGGCCAGAGCCTCTGCGTGCGGGTCGTCGCAGACCCGGGTCGCCAGGCCCATGGCCAGCGCCTCATGACCATTGAAGATCCGCCCCGAATAGGTGAGCTCGCGGGCCACATCGTCGCGCACCAGGCCGCGCAGCAATGCCATGCCGGCCATGTCGGGGATCAGGCCCCACTTGATCTCCAGCACAGAGAGTTTGGCGTCCGGCGTCACGAACCGCATGTCGGCACTGAGCTGCAGCTGATAGCCCCCGCCGAAGGCCACACCATGCACGGCGGCGATCACCGGCACCGGGATCTCACGCCAGACCATCACCGCGTGTTGCGCGCGATTGGAGCCGCCCGGCGTGCGGTTCGAGGTCACCAGCGGGCCCGCAGACCCCTGCCCGCCCGAGCGTTCGCCCGACGCCATCGCCGCGAAATTCGAGGTGTCTAGCCCGGCGCAGAACGAGCGGCCTTCGCCGGACAGTACCACGGCCCGCAGCCCGGGCTCGGTCTTCAGCCGTTCGCCGGTCTGGATCAAGGCCTCGAACATGGCGTTGTCCAGGGCGTTCATCTTGTCGGCGCGGATCAGGCGGACGTCGGCGACGCCGTCCTGGATATCTACGGAAATGCGATCGTTCATGTCTCTCTCCCTTAGCCGCGCGACAGGACGTAGCCGACGCGCGGGACGTGCAGATGGATGATGCCCAGGTCCCCGGCGTCGCGCGCCAGTGTGACCCGATCACGCGTGACGGCGACGACCGTTCCGGCCATCGGGTCGCGCCCATAGTCGTCCGCCTGGACGATGGCGGCGTCGCCGGGCTTCAGGCCGGAGGGATCATTCAGGTCGGTGTCCAGCGCCGCTGCGGGCGAGGCCCCGGCGGCAACCGCCAAAGCCTCTGCAGGGGTCATATCGCGCCGACGCCCGTGGCCGATGGCCCGCAGGCGATCACGCCAGGCCAGTGTGCGCTCAAAGCCCGCCAACAACTGATCCGCGACGGCCGGCGCAGCCGCCCCGGTCCACCAGATGTTCATCCAGGCCGCCACATCCGCCAGCGATGGCTTGGCGCCTCCCAGGAAATCGCTCTTGGCCAGGCCGTCCTCCAGCCATGCCGCGTAGGCCCGCCATTGGGGTTTCATGAACGGCGCTGCGGCCTTCATGGCGGCCACGTCGAACGGGCGGCCGGACAGTTTTTCGCGATCCTCGGCGAATTCCCTGGGGATGCTGTCGCCGATCTCGCCGAAGATCACCGCGACGCTGGCCTGGAACCAGATCCGGTCGGCCCACAGGTTCACGGCCCAGTCCGCGCCGGTCACCACGGACGGATTCGGATAGCGCCGCTCAAGCTCGGCCAGGATCACCTGACTATCGCAATAGACATCTGCCCCGATCTGCATCACCGGGATGCGCCGGTAACCGCCGGTCAGAGGGATCAGGTCCGGTTTCGGCATGATTACCGGCTGAATCACCGAGGCCCACGACAGGCCCTTGATCCCGAACATCAGCCGAACCTTTTCGGAGAACGGCGAGGCCGGGTAGTGGTGGAAGATGATGTCGGTCACGTCTGCTGGTCTCCGTCTCGGCGTGGCGCCACCCTGTTTCTAGGCCAACCACCTGACGCTGCAACGGCGCCCTTGCGTCAACAACCACCCCTAGCCAAACGGCGGCGCGAACCGGATATTGTCGCGATCCAGGCCTTTCAGTACCACGTCGATGCCGCCCGACTTGATCATCCACTCCAGACGATGATCGCGGTATTCGCGCTTGAACAAGCCCTTTTCCACGAGTTCGGCGACGTTGGGCATGGTCGTCGAGGCGCTGGCCATCGCGGCCATGTCAGCGTTGGTGGCGGCCACTGACGGCCGGGCGTTGGCGCGTTCAAGCCAGGCCGACAGCTTCGTGCCCCGGGCGGGCGGGATACCTTGACCCACCGAGCCGTTGACATAGGGAACCACCGACAGATCACCCCAGCCAAATGTCTCGCCGTTGAACCACTCTCGCGCGCCAAGTTGTTTCTCAAGCCAGGCGAAGAACCCCTCGGTCTGGACTTTGGCGGCGGCAAACAAGGCTTCGGCCTGCGCCCCTTCTGCGCGCTTGAACCAACGGATCTCGGACAGGCCCCAGTTGATCGCCTCGAAGTGGGTGTCCATCACCTCTTCCAGCATTCGTACCCGCGCCCGGTCGCCAGCCGCAGCGGGTAACATGGCGGGCACCGGATAGGCGTCGTCCAGATATTCCAGGATGATGGTGCTGTCGAAGATGCGGACATCGCCGTCGACCAGGGCCGGGACCTCGGCGCGGGGACTGGCCTCGACGAAATCGCCCTGGGCACCGCCGGCCCCTAACCCGCCGGGTGCGACAGTCTCAAAGGCGAGCCCCTTCTCGCGCAGGCTGATCTTGACCTTCTGGGCGTACGGCGAGAGGGGGTGGTCGTAGAGGGTGATCATGATCAGCTGTCTCGCTTTGAGTAGTTGGGTTTGCGCTTTTCCAGGAAGGCCTGAACGCCCTCCTGAAAGTCGCCGTCGGAACTGGCCAGGATCTGGTTGCGGTCTTCCATGGCGATCACGGCCTCAAGCCCCTGAGCGTCGATGGCGTGGTTGAGGGCTTCCTTGGTCAGTCGCAGGCCAAGCGGGGTGGCGTGCAGCATGTCGTCCACGAAGCTCTGCGCCTCGGCCGGCAGCTGCTCCTTGGCCACGACCCGACTGATCAGCCCCAGCTGATAGGCGCGCTCGGCGTCGATGAACCGGCCAGTCAACATGTACTCCGCCGCCACCGATGACCCCACCATACGCGGCAGGAAATAGCTGACGCCGATGTCGCAGGCGCTCAGACCAATGCGGATGAAGGCGGCGTTCATGCGCATCCGGGGTGTCGCGATCCTCACATCCGAGGCCAGCGCCAGGGCAAAGCCGCCACCGGCGGCGGCGCCATCCACACAGGCGATAATCGGCTGCGGGCAGCGCCGCATGGCGATGACGATCTCGCTGATCTCGCGCTGGCGGGTCAGCCCTGCACCGATGGAGCGCGAGCCCTGCGGATCGCCGCGTTCCTTCAGATCCAGCCCGGCGCAGAAGTTATCCCCTGCGCCCTGCAGCACCACCACGCGGACATCGCGTCGCCAGTAGAGGTCGACGAAGAATTCCCTGAGTTCGGTGACGAGGTTGCGGCTGAGAGCGTTCAGCCGATCAGGCCGGTTCATGGTCGCCCAGACGACATCGCCGTCCTGGCGCAGTTCGAGGTCGGCCATGCTCAGAGCCCCTTCAGCCAGTCGAGCAGCAGGGCGGTGGTTTCCGCCGGTCGCTCCTGCTGGGTCCAGTGGCCGCAACCGGGCAGGATATGGACACCGCGCAGGTCGGTCGCGTGTTCGCGCATCAACGCACCCGGATCAGCAATCCGGCCGAACCCGTTGAATGCCGGATCTTTATCGCCGCCGATCAACAGCGATGGCTGTTCCAGCTTGCGGTCCTTGAAGCCCTGCAGCCACTCGAAGTCGCGCTCGTGATTGCGATAGCGATTGATCGGGCCCCGGAAACCGGAACGCTCGAATTCCTCGACGTAGTAGTCCAGGTCGGCCGGTGACAGCCAGGCGGGCATTACACCGGGATCCATCATGCCTTCCAGCAGGGTCGCCTCCACGCCTTTCACCGGCCACGATCCTTTGGGGGCCTCACCGGCGATCCCGAAGTAGAATTTGCGCAGGAAGTCGCGGACATCACCCTCGGCCTCCGCCTCGGGCGGGCCGACCTTCTGGAACCAGTCCTGGTAGAAGAAGATGCCCTTCGACGTGAACGCCTCGCGGAAGATGTCGGTGAAGGGCCGCGTCGGAGCCCCGGTGAACGGCACGGACAGGCCCGCAACCGCCGAGATCCGGTCGGGCCGGGTGAAGGCGGTGTTCCAGACGATGGGCGCGCCCCAGTCGTGGCCCATCAGGATGGCCTTCTCGCCGGGGGCCATAGCTTCGATGACACCCACCACGTCACCGGTCAGCGCCTCCATGGAATAGGCGTCGATGGGATAGGGCTTGTCCGATCCGCCGTAGCCGCGCACGTCGATGGCCGCGACCCGGTATCCGGCGGCAGCCACCGGCCCGATCTGGTGGCGCCAGGAGTACCAGCTCTCGGGAAAGCCGTGGACCATCACCACCAGCGGCCCCTCGCCTTCGACGGCCGCACGCAGGCGGGAACGTCCGGTGTCGATTCTCTGAAATTCGGGCATCGCATTCCTCGCACTTGTCGAGACATGCTTCTCCGCCCAGCCGGTCGTGGCAAGACTGACCCAGCGTCACGGTTGACCTTCGTCCGTGCCGCGCGAACGATGCCGCCAAGGGAGGAGCGCCCATGGTCTCACTGACCGAGAAGAGCGCCGGGTTCGAGTGCGTGCTCTGCACGCTTGAGGATCATGTCGCGACCATCACCCTCAACCGGCCCGAGCGACGCAACGCGCTGAACTATCGGGCATACGACGAGCTGGAGCAGGCTTTCCGTACAGCCACCGCAGATCAGGATGTCCGCTGTGTGATCGTCACCGGCACAGATCCCGCCTTCTGTTCCGGCGATGACGTCGGCGAGATCATGGCGGGGCCAAAGCCGGTGTCCCGGGCGCCTATGCCAGTGACCTATCAGGCGACGCCGGCGGCGCTGGCTGTGCTGGAGTGCGACAAACCGGTGATCGCGGCGGTCAATGGTGCGGCGGTCGGCTGGGGCATGGAACTGGCGCTGTTTGCGGATATCCGGATCGCCTCGGAGAAGGCGAAGTTCGGCGAGCTGTTCGTCAAGCGAGGCCTGGTCTGCGACGTGGGTGGCTTTTATCGACTTCCGGCTATCGTCGGACCGGCCAAGGCGGCGGAACTGCTGTTTACCGGCGACATCTTCGATGCGGCGGAAGCCCTTCGGATAGGCTTGGTCAGCGAGGTTTGCACGCATGCCGATCTGATGGCGCGCGCCCGCGATATGGCAGCGCGTATCGCCGCCAATCCTCCGCTGGCGGTGCGTCACCTGAAGGCAGGTCTCACCCGCTATGCCTATGGCGACCCGCGTGAGATCGGGGCCTGGGCCATCGAGAAGATCCGGCTGCTGATGCAGACGCAGGACCACAAGGAGGGTGTCGCCAGCTTCCTCGAAAAGCGACCGCCCGTGTTTCAGGGAAAGTAACGATGGATTTGAATTATAAGGATAAGACCGTCCTGGTAGTCGGTGGTTCCAGCGGCATTGGCAACGGAATCGCCCACGGTTTCCGCGAGCGCGGTGCCGCCGTTCATGTGTGGGGCACGCGAGCCACTGCCGCAGACTACGATGGCATTGAAGGCTCCGACCTGACGGGCCTCACCTACGCCAAGGTCGATGTCGGGGTCCGGGCCGAGATTGACGCCGCTGCGACCATAATGCCGCTCGATGTGTTGATCCTCTGCCAGGGTACGGTCCGCTACCGTCGCGCCGAGTTCGAGCCCGAAGGCTGGGACCAGGTGATGGCCGTCAACCTCGACAGCCTGATGGACTGCTCCCGGAAGTTCCGTGCCGCTCTGGCGGATCGCAAGGGTGTGATCGTCATCGTCAGTTCGACCGCGGGTTATACGTCGGCCCGGGGCAATCCGGCCTATGCCGCCTCAAAGGCCGGGGCCGTCAGCCTGACCAAGACCCTCGGCGAGGCTTGGGCTCCTGAGGGCATCCGCGTGGTCGGCCTGGCTCCGGGCCTCGTGGACACAAAGCTGACCAAGGTCACCACCGAACACCCCGACCGGCTGGAGGGTGCCCTGCGCTCGATCCCGCTGGGTCGGATGGGCACGCCGGCGGATATGGCCGGTGCTGCGCTGCTGCTGGCATCGCCCCTGGCGGCCTATGTGGTCGGCCACACCCTGATCGTTGATGGAGGTCTTTCCCTATGAGCAGCCGATCTGTAGCGGGTTCCGTCGTCCTGATCACCGGCGCGGCCAGCGGCATGGGACGGGCCACCGCCGAGGTGTTCGCCGCCGAGGGCGCTCACGTGGCCTGCACCGACATCGCCGCCGAGAGCGTGCGCGAAGTCGCCGACGACCTGACCCATCGCGGCTTCAGCGCCGAGGCCTGGACGATGGACGTAGCGGACCCCGCCGCCATTGAGCTGGTTACCGCAGCGGTCGCCCAGCGTTTCGGCGGCATCGACATCCTGGTCAACAACGCTGGCGTCGGCGGCTTCGCGGCCATTGATGCAGACAATTACGAAGCCGTCTGGGCGCGAACGTTCAGCATCCTGATCACCGCCCAGCAACGGATGATCCGCGCCGCCCTGCCCCACCTGCGCAAGTCCGCAGCCCCCCGGATCGTCAACATCGCCTCCACCGAAGCGTTGGGCGCAACCAGCCGCGACAGCCCCTATGCTGCGGCCAAGACCGCCGTCACCGGCCTGACCCGCGCCTTGGCCGTCGAGCTGGGGCCCGAAGGCATCACCGTCAACTGTATCTGCCCGGGACCCATTCTCACCGCCATGACCGACGCGATTCCGGAGAAGGACCGCGAGACCTACGCCCGCCGGCGGACGGCGCTACGCCGATACGGCAGGCCAGAAGAAGTCGCCCACATGACGCTGAGCCTCTGTCTACCGGCCGCGTCCTTCATCACCGGCGCCACCATCCCCGTTGACGGCGGCCTGATGGCGCGCAACGCTTAGGGGTCAAAATCTGACACTTGAGTCCCGGCGGTCCGGTGGCCTGGCTGTTAATCGAACGTCCGGTTCTGGGCCGAAAGCCAACGGTGAGAATCGACCCAAAGCGGACGTTTAGGCTACCCAACACCAAGCGACGTTCAACATGCCTCCGGCAACGACGCCCACGGCAACCGAGACGCCTAGGTCTGTGCCTGCGGCTACCGAGATAGCGCTCACTACAAGCGAGAACACCGCCCAACGCGCGACGAGAAGCGGCCAGTGCCTCTTCAGCCAAGACGTCGTGACTTCGCGGTCCGTCATTCTTTGAAGATCGTCGCCCGAGGGGTCCGCGTCAATGTCGCCTTTCCCCCCATCCCTGCCGTTCGGAATGTCCGCTCGTGGCGATGCGGCAATCCACGGTCCTGCCTGCCTGCCTTTGGCCGCGTGGGTGCCGAGCGTCAGACTCTTTCCACTAGGGCCGTAGCCGCCGCCCGGTCGTGGCCTAAGCGCCCTTGAACTTGCCCGGGCGTTTCTCGCGGAACGCCTGGACGCCTTCGCGGAAGTCCTCGCTGCTGGTGGCGAGCAGATACTGGTCGCGGTCCATGAACGATGACGCATGGGCCGTCGCCGCGGCCACCGCATTGACCGATTCCTTGGTCATCCGGATCGGGATCGGTGGAAGCGCCGCGACTTTAGCGGCCCAGCGGCGGGCAGCGTCCAGCGCGTCGCCCTGCGCTACCAGTTCGTCCGCCATCCCCCAGTCGAGGCATTTGCGGGCGTCGACCGGCTCACCGAACATCACGAACTGCTTGGCCCGCGATGGC
>JANORH010000463.1:0-5523 GCA_031415215.1 Alphaproteobacteria bacterium
CGTCAGTTTCGGCGCGGAGTTGCCGTTGGATGCCAGCGTTGCGGGTGGCCTTGCGTCGCTTGGCTCTGGCAACTGGTTCGCGCCAAGCCTGGGTGCGCCGACCGCCATGTTCGCCTTTGAGAATGCTCTTGGAAAGATTCGAGTCAACTGGGGTCCGGACGTTGATGATCCGGACTTCCAGTTCGTAATCAAAGGCACTTTCGCTAGCCAGACCCCGATCGTGGAGCTCGGCTATCGTAATAGCACGTTCCCCCAGGGACGGGTGACAGGCTATAATTACACGCCCTTCAGCGGTGGCTTTTCCGGCCAAAATCCCAATACAGTCGACTATGTCGACCTACGCTATCCGGGAACGACCCGAGGCGGTGGAGCGGTTCCTGAAACGGGCACCTGGGCCTTGCTAATTCTCGGCTTTGGCCTGGTCGGAGCGGCCCTGCGGCGGCGCGAATCGGGTCTTACTCAAAGCTGATCCGTCCCGGGACGCGGGACTACGCTTGGGCCGCCTATGAAATACTCGGTGTTTATCAGTTACAACCACCGGGATCGGAAATTCGCGGCCTGGCTTCATCGCTCGCTTGAGACTTACAGCATACCCAGGCAACTCTGGGGCCGCGAGAGCGCTATAGGGACAATTGGACGCCGCCTGCCCCCTGTGTTCCAGGACCGGGAGGAGCTTGCGGCGTCCAGCAACCTGGGCGCATCCGTGCTGGCCGCGCTGGAACAATCCGCCTGTCTGATCGTCATATGCTCGCCGAACGGCGCGCGGTCGCGGTGGGTGAACGAGGAAATTCGCACCTTCACCGCACTGGGTCGCCGTGACCGCATCCAGTGCCTGATCGTCGGCGGCGAGCCCAACGCCACCACCCTGGCCGGTATGGACCCAGCCCTTGAGTCCCTGCCACCCGCCCTGTTCGAGGACGACGGCCAGGAGCCGCTGGCCTCCGACATTCGCCCCGGACAAGACGGTCGCCAGGCCGCCAAGCTGAAGCTGCTCGCCGGGGTGCTGGGTGTCGACTACGACCAGCTCCGGCAGCGGGACGCCGCCCGGCGACAACGCCGGATGGTGATGATCACAGGCGCGTCGGCGGCCGGTTTTGTTGTGATGACGGGATTGGCAGTGTCTGCCGTCATGGCGCGGACCGAGGCCATCAAACAGCGTGACCTCGCGCGCCAGAAGACCCTGACGGCGGAACGCACCGTCGATTTCGTCAAGTCTATCTTCGCCGTTTCAGACCCGTCCGAAGCGCGGGGTGCCACGATTACGGCCCGCGAGATCCTGGATAGGGGCGCGGTGAGTATCGAGACCGGGTTGGCGCGGGAGCCGACCGTCAAGGCGGAACTGGGCACGACGCTGGGCGAAGTTTACTCCAATCTCGGATTGTTCAAAGACGGCAGTCGATTGATCGAACGAATGCTGCAAGTGCCTGGCGTAGATCCCGGGACACGGGCGCGCCAGTATCTGGCCCTGGGAGAAACCCGAGGCTGGCAGGCGGATGACGCCGGCTCGGTCGCGGCACTGACCAAGGCTCTTGCCCTGGCGAGAGACCCTGCGACGGGGCGCGAAGATCTGGTGCCTCGGATCCTCAGCCGACTTGGCACCGCTCAAACATTGCTCGGTGATACGGCGGCCGGAGAGGCCAACATTCGCGCAGCGCTGGCTATCAGCCTCAGATCCGCCAACGACAGTGTCGACGTGGCGCGGGACCTCGAAGCCCTTGCCTACAACGACCTCATAACCAAGCGCTATGCGGCTGCACGCCAGAACCTGGAACGCGCTCTGGAGATCCGGATCAAACAGCAGGGACCTACACATCCCACAGCCATCCAGGACCTCAATCAGTTGGGTTATGCGGCCTACATGCAGCATGACTGGGTCAGCGCCCAGCGACTGTTGGCTCGCACATTGCAATTGAACGAGCAAATCCTGGGACCCGAGCACCCCGAGGTCGCCAACTCTCTCAACAGCCTCGCCCGACAGATGATCGAACGGCGAGACTACACATCTGCGCTGCCGCTGCTGCGGCGCGCCATCGCCATCAATCTCAAACAACGGGACGCCAGCGCACCCGTCTTTGTGTTTCCTTACGCCAACCTGGGGATCGCTCTGCGTGGCATCGGCGATGTCGTCGGTGCCGAGGCGGCATTTAACAAGGCCCTGGGGCCAGCAAGACGACACAAACACCGCAACCTTGCGCCTATTCTGGTCGACCTGGCAGACCTGGCCTGTGATCGACGCGACGCATCAACCGGCTTTGCATTGCTGTCCGAAGCGGCGCCGATCATGGCCAAAACCTATGCTGACGAGCCTTGGCGTAACGCTTGGGTCGATGTCGTCCGCGCCAACTGTCTATTGGCTGCAGGGCGGCGAGCCGAGGCGCTTAAGACAATCATCCCCGCAGCATCGGTCGTTAAGGAGCTGTGGCCCAACGGCAGTCACTACGCCGCCCGGACCGACGTCTTGCTGAAGTCGGCCCGGGCGGGTTCGTAAGGTCGGCGTATTGCGAAACTACAGCAAATCCCCGCCCGCAGCCCCGGCCGTGGTCCCCGTTGCCTTGAACGCCTTCATCACGTTGCGGCCTACCGTCCAGCGGTGCACTTCGTCCGGGCCATCCACCAGCCGCTGCGAACGGATGTGGGTGTACCAGGCGGCCAGCGGGGTATCGCGGCTATAGCCCAGCGCGCCGTGCAGCTGGATGGCGGTGTCGACCACATGGTGGACCATGTGGGCCAGGTAGACCTTGGCGATGGAATTTTCCTGCCGCATATCCAGGCCCTTTTCGGCCTTGTAGGCGATGTGCAGCAGCATCAGGCGGGCGATGTAGAGCTGGCTGGCGCACTCGGCCATCATGAACTGCACAGCCTGGCGCTCATCCAGTTTCTTGCCGAAGGTCTCGCGCTGGCTGATGTGGGCGGCGGCCATGTCCAGCGCACGCTGGGCCATGGCGACATTGTGCATGCCGTGGCGCAAGCGCCCGTAGGCAAGGCGGTGCTGGCCCATGTCAAAGCCCCGGCCCTCCCCGCCCAGCAGGTTTTCGGCTGGCACCACCAGATCCTTGATCTCGATCTCGGCGTGGCCGCCGCCCATGATGTGGCTCAGCGGACCTTCGGCGGCCATGGTCGGGATGTCGCGCTTGATCCGGTAGCCGGGGGTCGGCAGCTCGACAATGAAGGTCGAGAACTGCTGATGGCGCGGGGCGTCCGGGTCGGTGCGGGCCATCACCAGCGCCAGGTCGGCGGCGCTGGCGGCCGACGAGAACCACTTCTCGCCGTTCAGGACGTAGTTTTCGTTACCGTCCTTGACCGCCGTGGTGCGCATGCCCGTGGCGTCGGCCCCGGACGTTTTCTCGGTCATGGAGTAGCAGACCCGCATCTCGCCGTTCAGCAGGGGCTTGAGGTATTTTTCCTTCTGGAAGTCCGTGCCGTGCGCCAGCAGCGTCAGGATGGTGGCGTCGTCCGGCCCCTGGCTGTTCATGCTGAGCGCGCCCAGATGGCTCATGCCCAGTTCCATCTGCACCAGGGCGTTGGCCAGCGGGCCCAGACCCATGCCGCCATGTTCCTTGGGCACGAAGGGCAGCCACAGACCCTGGGCGCGAGCCTTGGCCCGAAGTTCGGCCAGGACCGATTTGTAGCTATCCTTGTCGAGGATCAGCTTTTCGGCCGGAATGCACTCGTCCTTCACCCACTGACGCACCCGCTCGCGGACGGCCTTGGCTTCCGGCGGGATTTCAAAGTCGATGGACATGGCGGAGGGCTCCCTGAAACGTACGTTTGAATTCTTGCCCGCAACGTGCGGCGGCTGACGCTGACAGGCAAGAGGGAAAGGCTATTCATTCGCTTCGGGACGCCGCTTGACAGCTAAAACTACAGGCGTAACCTCTCCGCAGGTACAGGTGTAAGATGACAAAAATCTCCGGCGCGGAAAGTCAGATCATGGAGGCCCTGTGGTCGCAGGGACCGCTGACGGCCGAGGAGATCGTGCAGACCGTCGGGCCGGCCCAGCAATGGGGCGAGGCCACCGTGAAAACACTCATCAATCGCCTTCTGAAAAAGAAGGCGTTGGCGTCTGAGCGCTCGGGCGGACGCGCGCTCTATCGCCCGCTGGTGACGCGCGAGACCTACATCACCGGCGAGAGCCAGGGTCTGCTGGACCGCCTGTTCGGCGGCCAGATCGCCCCGCTGGTCGCGCATTATGCGCAGCACCGCGCCCTCTCATCCGAGGAAATCGCCCGACTCAAGGCCCTGATCGCGGAGTTCGAATCCGATGATGAGTGAAGTCCTTGCCGCGATCCTGCGCGCCAACCTGGTTGGCGCGGCTGCGGTGCTGGCCGTCCTGATCCTGCGTCTACCCGCACGCCGGCTGTTCGGGCCGGAGCTGGCCTACACCCTTTGGGCCGCGCCCCCGCTGGCCGCCTTTGCGACCCTGCTCCCCGCCAGATCCATCGAGGGCGAGGCGGGGCATGCCATGGCCGAAGCGGTGTCCAGTTTCGCGGCAATGGGATTGGCGATCTGGGCGCTGGGATTGGCGACAACAGCTGCGGGCCTCGCCGTCGCACAGCTCAGATTCCTGGCCCAGGCGCGCGCAGGCCGCGCCGGCCCCTCCGTCGTGGGTGTCATCGCCCCCCGGATCGTGATGCCGCCGGCCGACGGGACCTACTCAAACGAGGAGTTGGCTCTGATCCGGGCCCATGAGCGCGAACATGTGACGCGCCAGGATCCCAGAGCCGCCGCCCTCGCGGCCTCTCTTCAGGCATTGTGCTGGTTCAACCCGCTCGTGCATCTGGGTGCCCATCTGATGCGACTGGACCAGGAGCTGGCCTGCGACGCTGCGGTCTTGCGCCAACGCCCCCGCGACCGCTGCCTCTACGCCAAGACGCTACTGAAGACCCAGCTCACCACCCAGCCCCTGCCCTTCGGCTGCTATTGGCCCTCGCGCGGCACCCACCCGCTGGAGGTCAGGATCGCATTGCTGAAGGACACGCGCCGCCATGATGGGTTGATGGGCCCGGTGCTGGTCGCGACGACGGTGTTCATCGCCGCCGTCACCGCCTGGAACGTACAACCGCCCGTTCCACGCCACCCCCTGCCAATCCATCAACTGTGGGACGCCCAACAGGGTAAGCACATGTCGGTGATGCTGATCACCTGGCCCGCGCGGGAGCGGGCCGAGCGGGTGGGTTAGACCTGCGTGATAATACGGGGACATCGGAATAAATTTGCCATCGGCAATTGTCATGATAAAGAACATATAAAGAACAAATAACGCACTTTATCGAATGAATTCTGTCGCTTCACCGACCGATACAAATACCGGAAACCGGTCCAGACTCTCTGTTCGTATTCGCGCACGGTGGCCGCCGCGACGTCACGGTTGACCCTGCCTCACCCGGCTTTAGCGTGGGCGTCAACAAAACAACGGGAGCGACGCCATGCCGGAAGCCATCCTTGAGCCGGAACTGCCGATCGTCGATCCGCACCATCACCTGTGGGACAATCGCACCTATGCGACGCCCGAGGTGGACGTCC
>JANORH010000464.1:0-3924 GCA_031415215.1 Alphaproteobacteria bacterium
GAGATCGACCTCAGATGGCGAAAATTACCCTGGTGGATGATGACGAGAACATCGTCACGTCGGTCAGCCTGGCGCTGGAGAGTCACGGGCACACAGTCAAGGCGTACTACGACGGCGCCTCGGGACTCGCCGCGCTGGAAAATGATCCGCCGGATGTGGCTATCCTGGATGTGAAGATGCCGCGAATGGACGGGATGGAGGTGCTGCGCCGTCTACGCCGGACCTCTGACATGCCGGTGATCATCCTGACGTCGAAGGACGAGGAGATCGATGAGATCCTCGGATTCAACCTTGGTGCCGATGACTATATGCACAAGCCCTTCAGTCAGCGCCTGTTGATCGAGCGGGTGAAGGCGGTGCTGCGCCGCGCGGGCCGAGGTGAGACCGACGGGGCCGAGGGCCCGTCGATGGGTGCGGACGACGTTGCGGCCAGGGCGGTCAAGCGCGGGAAACTGACACTCGATCCTGCCCGCCACGAAAGCCTGTGGGATGGCAAGTCGGTCAAGCTGACGGTCACCGAGTTTCTGCTGCTGCAGTCGCTGGCCCAGCGTCCCGGATTCGTGAAGAGCCGCGACAATCTTATGGACGCGGCCTACGACGATCAGGTCTATGTCGACGACCGCACCATCGACAGTCACATCAAGCGCATGCGGAAAAAATTCCGCGAGGTGGACCCTGAGTTCGACGCGATCGAAACCCTCTATGGCGTCGGCTACAGATACCGCGAATCCTGAGGCGCGGCGCAGGCGTTTGCCGCTTCGAGGTCTGCCGGGCTCGCGTCTCGGCAGACTGATCCTGGCGCTGAACCTGCTCGGGCTCGCGATCCTGATTTCAGGCGCACTGGTGCTGAATGAGCTGCGTCGTGGTCTGGTAAATGCGCGCATCGACAGCCTGACGACCCAGGGCGAGCTGATTGCCAGTATCCTCAACCAGGCCGCAACGGTCGGCGAACCTGAGCCACAGATGGACGCCGTGCTGGCGACTGAACTGCTGCAGACGCTGTCCAATCCGAAGGCCCAGCGTGCGCGGTTGTTCGACGCGCGCGGGCGGCTGGTCGCCGACAGCGACTGGATGACCGATAAAGTAGAGGCCCGCGCCTTGCCGCCGGCAAAGGATCGGCAGGACAGTCGGTCCGGTTTCAGCCTCATGCCCCGCACGCCGCCGCCCAGCGATACCGAGGTGCAGGGTGAACTGGCCCGCGAGGTCGGAACGGCGCTCAAGGGCGACCGCTATGCCGGGATGCGCCGTGGTGATGGCGGGGCCCGGGTGGTCTCCGTGTCGATCCCCATCCAGCATGTGCGCGCGGTACTGGGCGTTGTGACGCTGGAGGCGAGCGACGTCGACGCCATCATCGCCCGGGAGCGTGCCGCGCTGGTGCCGTTCATCCTGATCGCCATCCTGGTGACGGTGGCCTCTTCGTTTCTGCTGAACAGCCTGGTGGCGCAGCCGGTTCTGCGGCTGGCCCGCGCCGCCGACCGGGTGCGGCAGAACCGCGCCGGGGCCATTTCTCTGCCGGAACTCGCACGCCGCGACGACGAGGTGGGGGATCTGGCCCGAAGCCTGGAGGAGATGACCCTGGCCCTGAGCGAACGCATGGGCGCCATCGAATCCTTCGCCGCCGACGTGGCGCACGAAATCCGTAACCCGCTGACGTCGCTCCGGTCCGCCGTGGAAACCCTTGATCTGGTGGGCGATGGCCCGGCCCGGGCGCGGTTGCTGGACATTCTCAAGAACGACGTGCAGCGACTTGACCGGCTGGTCACCGACATTTCCAATGCCTCACGCCTTGATGCCGAGCTCTCTCGCGATCAACCCCGTCGCGTGGATCTGGGCCGGCTGATCGCCGATATTGTCGCTCTCTACCAAGCCACGTCCAAGCCAGATGAGCCGTCGGTGGCCTTTGCAGCGCACCCGGACATCGGTGAGATTACGGTTATGGGCCGCGAGGGACCGTTGAGCCAGATCGTCCGAAACCTGATCGACAACGCCCGCTCGTTCAGTCCACCCGGGGGCGTGGTGACTGTGGGCTTGCAAGCCTCCCGAGGCGAGGCCACGGCGGTTGTCGCAGATGAAGGTCCCGGGATACCGCCGGAGAACCTCGAGACTGTGTTCGATCGGTTCTACACCTCTCGCCCGCGCGGCACGGCGTTCGGTGGCAACTCCGGCCTGGGCCTGTCCATCGCCCGCCAGATCGCCGAGGCCCATGGCGGAACGCTGACCGCAGTCAACCGCACGGACGCCGACGGCAAGGCGTTCGGGGCCGAATTCATTCTGGTGCTGCCGGAAGTGTCTGCGTGATCCACCATGCCGGACTGATCGCGCGCAGGGTCGGCGGGGTCTGGCGCGGCGTGATGATCGAGGGGCCGTCCGGCGTCGGCAAAAGCGATCTTGCTCTGCGGGCCATCATAGCCCACGGGTTTCAGCTGGTGGCGGATGATCGGGTCCTGCTTTGGGCGACGGACGGCCGACTCTATGGACGCGCACCGGATGTTCTGGCGGATCAGATCGAGATTCGCGGCCTCGGCATTATGACAGTGCCCGCGCGCCCGTTCTGCGAGGTCTGCCTGCTGGTCCGCGCCGGGGTCGCCGACCGGATGCCGGAACCCGCAACCCAGACTATCCTCGGCGTGTCCATTCCACTACTTACGGTCGCACCGCTCGACGTCTCGACCCCGATCAGGCTCGGTCTCGCACTCACAGCCTTTGACGCAGCGCACAAGAGGCGTATCTAGCTCCGCTCGCGCCCTATTTCCGGCGTCATCGGGTGGGGATACCCCTTGGAACATCAGGCATGATCGGCCTTGTGATCGTCACGCACGGCCGACTGGCGCAAGAGTTCATCTCCGCCATGGAGCATGTGGTCGGCCCGCAGATCGCAGTGGAAGCCATTTGTATCGGCCCCGACGACGACATGGAGCGCCGTCGTCAGGACATTCTGGCTGCCTGCGGCCGCGTGGAACAGGGCCAGGGCGTGGTTTTGCTGACCGACATGTTCGGCGGTACCCCCTCAAATCTGGCGATTTCGGTGATGGACCAGACCAGGGCCGAGGTTATCGCCGGCCTCAATCTTCCAATGCTGATCAAGCTGGCCAGCCTGCGTGGACGCGTTTCGTTGGAAGAAGCTGTTGCAGCGGCGCAAGAAGCAGGTCGAAAGTACATCTCCGTCGCATCCTATGTCCTGGCCGGAGAGAAGTGAGCGAAGCCACCCGCACCGTCGAGATCATCAACAAGCGCGGCCTGCACGCTCGCGCCTCGGCCAAATTCGTCAAACTCGCCGCCACATTTGATGCCGAAGTCCGCGTCTCCAAGGACGGCCAGACCGTCGACGCCCGCTCGATCATGGGCCTGATGATGCTGGCCGCCGCGCCCGGATGCTGCATCGACATCGTGGCCGAGGGGGATCAGGCTGGCGCGGCGGTGGACGCTCTAGTGGACCTGGTCGCCGCTCGTTTCGACGAGGACGAGTAGGCGCGCGCGAAGTTGCTCGCCTCGTTCCTCCCGTCACGGATATCTCCGAACACCTGTCACGGATGTCCCCGGTCCAAACACCCATTAAGGGAGGGACCTAACCCGCCTCACGTCTTCAACCGCCACCCCGTCCGGAAGATCCACGTCACGGTCGCCAGGCAAACCACCAGGAACCCCAGCGTCGCGGCCAGGCTGACGCCCACGCCCACGTCCGACACGCCATAGAAGCTCCAGCGAAAGCCGCTCACCAGGTAAACCACCGGGTTGAACAGGGCGATGGTCTTCCAGACCCCCGGCAGCATGTCGATGGAATAGAAACTGCCGCCCAGAAACGTCAGCGGTGTAATCACCAGGGTCGGCACAATCGACAGCTTCTCCCACCCGTCTGCCCAGATTCCGATCAGGAATCCGAACAGGCTGAAGGTCACCGAGGTCAGCGCCAGAAACGCCAGCATC
>JANORH010000465.1:0-4803 GCA_031415215.1 Alphaproteobacteria bacterium
CCGTCGAAGTATTCGTTGATGACCCCTTCAAAGGTCTCCAGATCCAGGCTGGCGACCAGGCTCGAGAAGTTCTCCAGATCGGTGATCATCACGGTGATCTCGCGCTCTTCGGCGCCGATTTTCACTTCCTCGCGACCGTCGACCATCCGGTCGATTACCTGCGGGGCCAAATACCGTTCCAGGGTCGAGGAATAGAAGGCCCGCTGATTCTGGAGATCTGCTGCGGCGAGCCGACTGAGGATGAAGAACCCAAACGCGAAGCTGATCGCCGGGGCCGTCATCGGTACCATCAAGGCAACCTGGTGGTAGAGCTCGAAGGCCAGGAAACTGCCGACACCAACGATGGCGAGCACGATCGCGACCGAGGTCCACCATTTCTGGGTTGATCGGCCGAGCAACGCGCCCGCAAGCGCTGCGCTCAGAACGAATACGGCGTCCCAGACCACACCCGGACGACGGACCTGATCACCAGCCAACATCTGCGAGAGGGCATGGACGTGGACCTCGACGCCGGGAGTACCCTGCTGGTGGCCAGGCAGGAAGCGCAGCGGGGTGGCGTGCATGTCCTCTTTGGGCGTCTCGGAGTCGGCGGTCGCCGACCGGGTGACGCTGCCGATGAAGACGATCTTGTCTTTCAGCAGGGCCTCCGGGAGGAAGCCGACATAGGCTGCGGAATAGGCCGGCGAAATCGAACCGGCGTTCTCGGCTGAAACCGACGCATCAGGTTTGCGATATCGGATGTCGAACGGCACATTTTGAGGCTTCAGGCCGGCCGTCAGAATTCCGACTTCGGTGGCCAGGGCTCGATACTGGCTGGGGTTGGGGTCATAGCGGCGGATGACGTCGTCATAGTCGACATGCATCAGAGCGCGGGCATCGGCATAGTGCAGCTTGGCAGACACCGGAAAATCAACGCCGGCCTTCATGCCGGGATCCGCGGCCACGATGATCGGGGCTTTGACGTTGGCTACCCGATTGCCGAAGTCGGAGAATTCTTCTGGCGAGGACCAGGTGTCGAGCAGGTAGTCGACCACGATGGCTTTTGCACCCTTTGAGTCGAGGGTCGCGATCAAATCGCCGAGCCAGGCCTTGTCGATGGGGGCCAGGCAATGACACGCCGAGACCTCGCTCATGGCCTTTGTGGCTTCACCGTCGATCTTGACGATCACGAACTGTGGCTGTGCGGCGGGCGCTCCGCCGGACAGGCGAAGGTCATAGGTCAGGTTCTCGACGAACCGGATCGGGGTCGTGGTATTGAGAAACAGTGCCGCCACAGCCGCCAGGACCACGACGACCACTGTCACGGCCAGGTCGGCCCATCCTTTGCCCCGCGCCGCGCGAAGGCCCTCGAGAACGTGGATCAGTCGGCCTGCAATACCCTTCGGCGCAACCTTCGCAGCCATGGGTCAGGCCAGCTTTCGAAATGGGAAATTGTAAGTTACGGCAGGGGTGTAGTCTCCAGCCAGGCAAAGGTGCGTGGTCAGATCGTTACCCCGCGACATCAATAGTGCAAATGCTGGAGGTTCCTCGACCAGGATTTCGCGACCGTCCGGGATTTCCATATCAACCTCGGTCAGATCGAGGGTGAGCTGGATCGAGGTCGCGGGGGCGGCGGCCACCAGGTGGCCCGCGAACAGGCCATAGAACGCGCGGTGAATATGGCCGCACATCAACACCTTGACCTGATCGCGACCGATGAGCACCTTTTCAAGCCGCAACAGCCAGGGCGACTTCGGGTCCGGGTCCATCCAGCGGATGCCGCTGGGGATCGGCGGGTGGTGCAGGATTA
This sequence comes from Alphaproteobacteria bacterium, assembly GCA_031415215.1. Lineage (GTDB taxonomy): Bacteria > Pseudomonadota > Alphaproteobacteria > Caulobacterales > Caulobacteraceae > Phenylobacterium. The sequence continues at coordinate 1,790 of JANORH010000465.1, forward strand.
CAGCGGTAGGACGATCCGGCGCTTCATCCAGCGTCGCCCCCAGCCACTGCGCGCGGGCTTCATCATAGTCGCCGTGGTTTTCGCCCTCAAGTGTGTCGCAGACGACCATCCGCATGTCGCCAAAGTCGGCGGTGTACTGCACGTAGCCGTTGGCGTCAGTCCGGGCGCCAGGCCCGTTGAAAACCTCAAGAAACGATCCGCGATGGTCATGATTGCCAAGTGCAAAATAGATGGGGATCTCACAGTCGGCCAGCAGCCGCTTGAGTTCGAGGTACTCCTCGACCTCGCCCCTATCGACCAGATCGCCGCTGGCGATGATGGCGACCGGCCTGGGACGAAGCGCGTGAATAGCCTTCAGCACCTGGCGTAGCCGGTCTTCATTCCGCTTTTGGTTAAGCGGATCCTTGTCGGTCGTAATGTGCAGATCGGTGATCTGAGCTATCGTTAACAACTAGCCGCCTCCCCAAGCAGCGCGCACGGTCTCATCTAGATACGCACGCTTAGCGCCTACGGATGACGAGGTTGCGAATTTCAGTCATGTCCTCCATGGCGAAGCGAACACCCTCCCGTCCGAGACCGGAGTCTTTCACTCCACCATAAGGCATATTATCCACTCGATAGCTGGGCACGTCGCCTATGACAACGCCACCGACCTCCAGATGATCCCAGGCTTCAAGCATCTTGTAGAGGTCGCGGGTAAAGATACCGGTCTGCAACCCGAACTTTGAGTCGTTCACCTCGTCCAGGGCGTCCTTGAAGTTGGAAAATTTCGACAGGATGGCGACCGGGCCAAAGGCTTCCTCTGCATAGAGCGCCGCAGTGCGTCCGACGCCTTCCAGCAGTGTCGCCTCCAGCATCGCGCCTTCGCGTTTTCCGCCCGCTAGCAGCTTGGCACCATCGGCGACGGCGGCCTGGATCCAGCTGTCGAGACGGCTGGCTTCCTTCACGTCGATCATCGGGCCGACGAAGGTGTCCTCGTTATGAGGGTCGCCGGCGATCAAGGTTCTGGTTTTCGCGACCAGTCGATCCCGCAACTCATCATAAATGCTGGCGTGGATGATGATCCGCTGCACGCCGATGCAGGACTGGCCCGACTGGTAGAAGGCCCCGAAGATGATCCGGTCAACCGCATCATCCAGGTCGGTGTCTGCATCCACGATGACAGCCGCATTGCCGCCCAGCTCAAGGACCACCTTTTTCTTGCCGGCCTTGGCCTTGAGGTCCCAGCCGACGCCGGGTGAGCCGGTGAAGGACAACAGTTTAAGCCGCTCGTCCGTCGTGAACAGGTCGGCGCCGTCGCGTGCCGCCGGCAGGATCGAGAACGCACCCTTTGGCAGGTCGGTCTCGGCCAGCACCTCGCCGATGATGATCGCGCCCAGCGGCGTTCGCGACGCTGGTTTCATCACGAACGGACACCCCACAGCCAAGGCCGGTGCAATCTTGTGAGCGGCCAGGTTGAGCGGGAAGTTGAACGGCGAGATGAAGGAGCAAGGACCTATTGGCACCCGCTTCCACATTCCTTGGTACCCACGGGCGCGCGGTGAGATGTCCAGCGGCTGGACCTCGCCTGTCATCCGGACAGATTCTTCCGCAGCGATCCGGAATGTGTCGATCAGGCGTCCGACCTCACCTCGGCTATCGCGGATCGGCTTGCCGGCCTCAATACAAAGGGCATAGGCCAGTTCGTCGAACCGCTCGGTGAACCGGTTGACGCAGTGCTGCAGGACCGCCTGGCGTTCGTAAGACGCCATCCGGGCCATGGGTTCCGCCGCCTCGACAGTCGCCGCGATTCCGGCGTCGATGGTCTTTGCGTCCGCCAGGGCCACCCGCGTCGCGACCTTGCCCGTGTATTTGTCCGTCACCTCAAGATCGAGGTTCGGCGTTTGGGCCACATTGGCCAGATAGAGCGGGTAGGAGTCCTTCAGCGCTGCCATATCGGGGTTCCTTGTGGCTGGCGTCAGACGGCCGCGCTCAGTTCCTTGATCTGCTTGTTCAGGATCAGATCGTTGTCAGAATAATCCACCGGACAATCGATCAGATTGACGCCTGGCGTATCGAGGCACTTCTTCAGGATATCCGGCAGTCCGGCGGCGCTGGTCACCCGGTAGCCGTTCGCCCCGTATGACTCGGCATATTTCACGAAATCCGGGTTGCCGTAGGTGAGTCCCCAGTCCTTGAAGCCCATGTTGGCCTGCTTCCAGCGGATCATGCCGTAGCTGTTGTCGTTGAGGATCAGGACCGTGATGTTCAGCTTCAGGCGGACGGCTGTCTCCATCTCCTGGCTGTTCATCATGAAGCCGCCGTTCTTCATGCAAGTAGGCGGCACAGAGGTGATCCACATCAACTTCCGCTCGGCCGAAGTCGATCCGGTCTACTTCCCGCAGTACGAGGTGGTCGGCGATATCGGCAACGCGATCTGGCAGATCAAGGAAGACATCCTGCCACAGGCCGGCTGGGATTTCTCGACCATGCACCGGGCCCGCGCCGCAGAGGTCGAGCACACCGCCAAGTCCATCGGCGACATGCGCTATCCGATCTATCCGCAGCATCTGGTGCACCAGATCCGCGAGGCCATGCCGGACAACGGCATCATCTGCCTGGACAACGGCGTCTATAAAATCTGGTTCGCCCGCAACTATCCGGCGCGGATGACCAATACCGTCCTGCTGGACAATGCGCTGGCCACCATGGGTGCGGGCCTGCCGTCAGCTATGGCCTCGTCGATGGTCTATCCGGATCGCAAGGTCATGGCGATCTGCGGTGACGGCGGCTTCATGATGAACAGCCAGGAGATGGAAACGGCCGTCCGCCTGAAACTGAACATCACCGTGCTGATCCTCAACGACAACAGCTACGGCATGATCCGCTGGAAGCAGGCCAACATGGTCTTCAAGGACTGGGGGCTGACCTACGGCAACCCGGATTTCGTGAAGTACGCCGAGGCCTATGGCGCTAACGGCTACCGCGTCGAGAGCGCAGCCGCCCTGCCCGCCCTGCTGCGCAAGTGTCTGGAC
>JANORH010000466.1:0-2302 GCA_031415215.1 Alphaproteobacteria bacterium
CGTGGTCACCGGAAATCCGGATATCGGCGGCAGCCGCGCCTCCATGGCGATGATGGCGGCGGAAACCCTGGGCGTGCCGGTTGAGCGCGTACGGCCGATGATCGGCGACACCGCCTCCATCGGCTATTCCATGCTGACGGGCGGCAGCCGCACCACCTTCGCCACCGGCATGGCGGTCGTCCAGGCGGCGGAAAAGATCATCCTCGACCTGCGCCAGCGCACCGCCAAGCTCTGGGAGGTCAGCCTCGACCACGTGGTCTGGCGGATGGGACAGGCGGAGTGCATCGACCCGGCCAAGCCCGACAAGAAACCCATGACCCTGGCCGCCCTCGCCGCCCAGTCCGGCCGCACCGGCGGCCCGATCTCGGCCCAGGTCACCCTGAACGCTCAAGGCGCCGGCCCCGGTTTCGCCGTCCACGTCTGCGACCTCGAGGTCGATCCCGAAACCGGCCACTCCAGCATCGTGCGCTATACCGCCGCCCAGGTCGTGGGCCGCGCGATCCATCCCTCCTACGTCGAAGGCCAGATCCAGGGCGGCGTCGCCCAGGGTGTCGGCTGGGCCCTCAACGAGGCCTATATCTTCGACCGCGACGGCCGGATGGAGAACGCCGGGTTCCTCGACTACCGCATGCCGGTGGCCTCGGATCTGCCGATGCTGGATACCATCATGATCGAGGTGCCCAATCCGAAGCACCCGTTCGGGGCCAAGGGCGTGGGCGAGGTACCGATCGTGCCGCCGCTGGCCGCCGTGGCCAACGCGATGCGCGGTGCCATCGGGCTGCGGATGTCCAGCCTGCCGCTGTCGCCCCCTGCGGTACTGGCAGCCCTGGACGCCCGGAAAGGCTGACGGCACGCCGATGGCTCATGTGGTCGTCGGCAGCGACTGCTGGCCCTTCACCGGCGGCGCCTCGACGTTCCAGATCGAGGCCGCCACCGTGCGCGAGCTGATCACCGCTCTGGATGGGCAGTTCCCCGGCCTGGGCGACTTCATCGACAAACGCATGGCCTTCGCCATCGACGGCGAAATCCATCAGGACGCCTGGTTCTCTGCCATCGGGTCGGCGAGCGAGGTCTACCTGATCCCGAAGATTGGCGGGGGCTGACAACGGCGACAGTAGCCTGTCCGTCTCCTCCCTCGCCCCCGATGGTCCAGCAGATTCAAAATTCGTCGAAACTGCCTTTATATCAATGAACTGGGTGCTCGCCCTTCGCCCCTTGTGGGAGAAGGTGGCAGGCGAAGCCTGACGGATGAGGGGTCGATTCCCCTCGCAGAATAACGCTCTATTTTACTGTAAAAGCCGCGAGACCCCTCATCCGAGCCGCTCGCGCGGCCCACCTTCTCCCACAAGGGGCGAAGGACTCACTCCTAATACATTGATATATTTGTGATTTCTAAGATGTGTGGTTCCGGTGGCCCGACGGGTGAGGAGAAAGACACTCGCGGCAGCCAATCTCTCCACTGAATTACTTCCGTGCATTCGGTAGCCCGATGGGGGAAGTGTTCGGTCCAGCCACCGCGCACCGACCCAGGTGCGCGAAACCGCTGCCCCAACGTCACACTTGTCGCGACCCCATTTCCGGCTGCCAATAGGCAAAATCCTGAACGGAGCCGCCGATGTCCCGCATGCCGCTGGTGGAGCCAGAAGCCCTGCCGCCCTATCTCAAGGCGATCCACGACGCGACGCCGGAAGAAAACTGGCTGGGCCGCCACTTCGCCCGCGCCTTCGCGCCAAACCCGGACCTGGTGCAGGCCTACCAGGCCTTCTACCACCCCTGGCACACCGGTGGCGCCGGATCGCTGGAGCCCCGGCTGAAGGAGCTGATCCGCCTGCGCATCGCCACCCTGAACGGCTGCGTGCTGTGCAAGAGCGTCCGCATGGCCCCCGACAGCGTGCGCGAGGACGAGGCCGCCAATGGGGTCGACAACGCCGACGCCTTCGATTTCACGCCCCGCGAGCGCGCGGCCATCCACTTCGCGGAGAAGATGGCGGTCGATCATCACAACATCAGCGACGACGACGTGGCCGCCATGCGCCGCCATTTCTGTGACGCGGAGTTTCTGGAACTGTCGATGATGGCCGGCCAGTACATCGGCTTCGGCCGCGTGCTGGCCATGCTGCAACTGGAAGTCGCCGCCTGCCCGATCTGAGGCGGCGCGAGACCCGAAGGAGAAGACCATGCCTGATCGTGAAGGCGGATGCCTCTGTGGCGCGGTGCGCTATGTGCTGAAGGCCGACCCGGTGACGACGGCGGTGTGTCACTGCACCCACTGCCAGCGGCAGAGCGGCGGCGTGTTCTCCAC
>JANORH010000467.1:0-3561 GCA_031415215.1 Alphaproteobacteria bacterium
AGGCTGGCAGTCCAGCGCGGTGCCGCCGACCAGAGCCTGGGCCTCGGCCATCCGGCCCAGATGCGCCATGGCCTCGGCCTTCTGCGCCCGGGGAACCGGGCGTTGAACGCCCTTCTCCGGAAGCAGCTCCTGGTCGACCAATACGGCGTCCGCCGCCGCGACCACACCGACCCAGTCTCCGGCGCGGGCGCGTAGCTCAAGGTTGGCGTTCTTGTAGGTCCGCACATCAAAAGGGCCTGCCGGCTCGTAGCCCCTCAGATCCTCGGCCGCCTAGCGGTTTTCATGCAGCGCCGCATTGGCGCGAGCCCTGAACAGGTGTGCCGGGTTGGATTGAAAGATCACGCCCAGGAGGGTCCTGCCGACCAACGATTGCGCCTGGGATCGCGCCTCGATCCAGTCCCCTTGCTTCTCGGCGACGGAATACAAACCGAAAGCGACCTGCTGGCTTTTGGCTTCGACCGCGTAGGTGGTGTCGGCGGCTACGACCCTGAGCCTTTCAAGCTGGAGGCGACGTACGATCTCCGGATGCCCGAACCCTTCCTCAAGAATTATCAGATTTGAGTAAGGGGCCGAGAATGTCGGATCGGCAGCCATCGCTGCCTGCAGCAGCCTGTGTTGCGCGACGTCGCCCTGCCTGGCTGCGCCATCGAATGCAAGCCACGTGTAGCTGGCGGATCTTTCACGCGCCGAGGGCGACGAAAGCCGCGTCCGCGCGTAAGCGGCAGCATCATCCAACCGGTTGTTCCGGCGGAGATAGAAGCTGTAGCTCGTGGGTTGCTCACGGGCGTAGAGCGCCTCAGCCATGCGCTGGATCAGGGCCGCCATCCCGACCTCCTGGCCGGTCAGCGGCGGCAGGCCATGCGAGCCGATGCGAGCGACCAGGGTTAAAGTGCTATCGGGCGCCGCCATCACCTCGCCGCTGACGTAGCTCTGACGGCCGAGAGTCGCACGCAGCCAGGTGTCCACCTGCGCCAGCGAGACCCCGGTCTGCGGGATCTGGATCGAGATCGAATCGCCCCAGTTGCCGGACACGCCGCGCTGCTGCTCCGAAGACCGCGAGACCTCGGAGATGGCCGTCAGGTCATCCATCAACTGGCGGGCCAGGGTCTCGCCGGTGATCCCCCGCTCGGCCAGGGTCGGGGGCACGGAGAACGGCTCGATGACCAGGCCGTCGGCGCGACAGGCGGACCAGATCATGGCACCGAGGGCAACTGCGACCGCAAGGCCCGCGACGCCGGTCAGAAGCTTGAGGGCGATCCTGAGGTCTTCGCTGGCGATCTGACGGCGCACCAGACGGTTCTGATTGACCAGCAGGGTCCGCGCGGGACTGTCGCTGGACCGGTCCTTCGCCTCAGCCTCCATGGCGATCTCGATGGGGTCCGGGGTCGTCGGCGCAGGCTCGGCCTTCACCCGCCGCCGCCGGGGCGCACCCTTACCCGTCACCCCCGCCATCGAAGCCGCCCCCACCCTGAGCCCAAGGTGAGGGACGACGGCGCGCAGGTCAAATGGTGTCGTTATTGCTCCGTCGTCGGAATTCAGGGTCGCAACCTTGCGTCGGCTTTTGTAACGCGTTACGTAGGCTGGTGAAATTCCGGGAGTTCGAGATGGCGGCCGTCGCGGAACGGATGAAGGCGATGCGGGCGCGGCGGAACGCGCGCGGCGTTCGCGAGATTCGCCTGACAGCGCCCGACGCGCGTGCGACCTCTGTGCGGGATCGGATCGCCGCGCAGTGCGCGCGCCTGAGCGACCAGCACGAGACCGACGCAATGGCCTGGGTCGAGGCCGTCTCCGAGTTCGACGAACCGGGTTTCGATGCAGCGCGGTGACGTTGTGATCGTCGCGGCGGCCGGCGACTACGGCAAGCCGCGACCCGCCGTCATCGTCCAGTCGGACGCCTTCCCGGAGAGCCACGCTTCTGTCGTCATCTGTCAGATGACGTCGGACCTGGCCGACGCGCCGGATTTCCGGATTACCCTTGAACCCAGCGACAAAAATGGCCTTCGAACCCGGTCACAGGTGATGGCCGACAAGCCGACCACGGTGCGGCGCGAGCGCATCGGCAGTGTGATCGGGCATCTGGACGCGGGCGATCTGCGCCGCCTCAATGTCGCGCTGGCGCTGGTGATGGGCCTGGCCGACTGAGGCACCTTGCCCCGTGGCGCGCAGGCGGGCACGGTGATCCCAACGCACAACAACGCCATCCCTGGAGCCCCGAACCCATGACCAACCTGAAACGCTGGGTGCTGCAGCACCGCCCGGTCGGCGACATCAAGGCCGGTGACCTGAAGCTGGTCGAGGAGCCGATCCGCGATCTGGCGGACGGCGAGGTTCAGGTCCGAACCCTCTACCTCTCGCTCGATCCCACCAACCGCATCTGGATGAGCGATCAGGACCAGTACATGCCGCCCGTGCAGATCGGCGGCACCATGCGCGGCGGGTCGCTGGGCATCGTGGAACGCTCGCGGTCCGACCGCTTCAAGCAGGGCGATGTGGTCAACACAGGACTCGGCGGCTGGTCCACCCACGTGATTGCGAACGGCATGATGCTGTCGCCTGCGCCGCAACTGCCTGGCGTGCCGCTGACCGCCTATATGAGCGTGCTGGGGGCCACGGGCCTGACCGCCTGGTTCGGGATGTGCGACATCGGCAAGCCGCAGCCCGGCGAGACAGTGGTGGTGTCAGCCGCTGCCGGCGCCGTCGGCTCCATCGCCGGCCAGATCGCCAAACTGAAGGGTGCCCGCGTCATCGGCATCGCCGGCGGCAAGGCCAAGTGCGACTGGCTGGTGAACGAGCTCGGGTTCGACGGGGCCATCGACTACAAGAACGAGGACGTCGGCGCCGCCCTCGACCGCCTGTGCCCGAACGGCATCGACGTCAACTTCGAAAACGTCGGCGGCGACATCATGGACGCCGTCTTCTCACGGATGAACAACTTCGGCCGCATGCCGCTCTGCGGCATGATCTCGACCTACAATGACGACAGCCGCCCCTCCGGCCCGACTGACTTCTCCCGCGTGCTGATGCACCGGCTGACGGTCCGCGGCTTCATCATCACCGACTTCCTGCCCCGCGCCGCCGAGGCCATGGCCGAGCTGATCCCATGGGTCATGGAAGGCAAGCTGAAGTGGAAGGTCCACGTCGACCAGGGCATCGAGGGCGCGATGGACTCCCTGCAGCGCCTGTTCACCGGCGACCACGACGGCAAACTCCTGATCCAGGTCTCGCCCGAGCCCTGACGTCGGACTGCCCCTTGCCGGACGTCAGGTGAAGCCGTCCAAACTCCCGCACCTCACGGGAGTAACACCAACCTGGTCGCCGCCCTGCCCAGAACCTGCATCATCGGCGCGGGATGTTCCGGGTTCACCACCGCCAAGCGGCTGGCCGACCTGGGCGTGCCGTTCGACTGTTTCGAGATGTCGGACAACGTCGGCGGCAACTGGTACTTCAGGAACCCCAACGGCAAGTCGGCCTGCTACCAGAGCCTGCACATCGACACCTCGAAATGGCGCCTCGCCTTCGAGGACTATCCCGTCCCCGCCGACTGGCCCGATTTCCCCCACC
>JANORH010000468.1:0-2479 GCA_031415215.1 Alphaproteobacteria bacterium
GCGCATCGCGACGCTCGGGTTCCGGGGCGAGGCGTTGCCCTCGATCGGTTCCGTGTCGCGTCTGTCGATCATCAGCCGGGCGCGCGGTATGGTGGACGCTCATGCGATCTTCGTCGACGGCGGCGCGGTGGCCGCAGTCACGCCCGCAGGCTTCCCGGGGCCACACGGCGCAAGGGTCGAGGTGCGAGACCTGTTCTATGCCACCCCCGCACGCCTGAAATTCATGAAGTCGGAGCGCACCGAAGCCACCGCCATCGCCGAGGAACTGAAGCGCCAGGCCATGGCCCATGAGACCGTCAGCTTCTCGCTGGATATCGACGGGCGTCGCACGCTGCGATTACAGGCCGAGGCACCCGGACCCGATGGCCGCCTCGCCCGGCTGTCGGCGATCATGGGCCGCGATTTTTCCGACAACGCCCTGGCCCTCGACCACGAGCGCGAGGGGGTGCGGCTGACCGGCTTTGCGGGCCTGCCCACCTACAATCGCGGCAACGCGGCGCACCAGTACCTTTTCGTCAACGGTCGCCCGGTGCGCGACCGTTTGTTGCAGGGCGCGCTGCGCGGGGCCTATGCCGACTTCCTGGCCCGGGATCGCCATCCGCTGGCGGCACTCTATGTCGAGCTCGATGCGGGGCTGGTGGACGTCAACGTCCACCCGGCCAAGGCCGAGGTCCGGTTCCGCGATCCGGGTCTGGTGCGTGGCCTGATCGTCAGCGGGCTGCGCCATTCGCTGGCGGCGGCAGGACACCGGGCCTCGACGACGGTGTCCATGGCCGCGCTGGGAGGGTTCCGACCCAACACCCTGCCGTCGCAACCGTCGGGCGCAGGCTTCTTGGCCTGGCGTCAGGGCGGATGGGCCCAGGCCGCACAGGCGATCCCCGGCCTCTCGGACGTCTCGGCCCGCGCTGAACCGGACTACGGCCACGGCGTCGCAGAGCCCTCCGTCACGGCGATGTTCGATCCCGTTGACTTCCCGCTCGGGGCCGCCCGCGCCCAGGTGCACGAAACCTACATCGTCGCCCAGACCCGCGACGGCGTGGTCATCGTCGACCAGCATGCCGCCCACGAACGGCTCGTCTATGAGCGCATGAAAGCCGAAATGGCCAACGGAGGCGTCGCGCGTCAGGCGCTGTTATTGCCGGAAGTCGTGGAACTCGACCCCGCCGAGGCTGACCGCGTGCTGGCCCGCGCCGACGAACTGGCCGCACTCGGCCTCGTTGTCGAGGCGTTCGGCGGCGGTGCCGTGTTGGTGCGCGAAGTCCCGGCCCTCTTGGGCGACACCGACGCCGCTGGCCTGATTCGCGACATCGCCGACGATCTGGCCGAGAACGGTCAAGCGCTGGCCCTGAAAGAACGACTGGAAGACGTCTGCTCCACCATGGCCTGCCACGGCTCGGTCCGCGCCGGTCGCCGGCTCAGCGCACCCGAAATGAACGCCCTGCTCCGCCAGATGGAAGCCACCCCCCACTCCGGCCAGTGCAACCACGGCCGTCCGACCTACGTCGAGCTCAAGCTGGCGGATATCGAGCGGCTGTTCGGGCGGCGTTAGCGCTCGTCACGCCGCGCACAAATCGGTGTTGCCCTCGAGCGCCCGATCAATCTGAAGCGCCGCGTTTATCGCGGCATACAGGCGCTCTGGATTGATCGGCTTTTCAACCACACCGTCCATCCCGCTCAGGCGATAGAACGCCGCGTCGGTAGGATCAGCGTTCGCGGTGAGGGCCAGGATCGGAATCCCGGCCTGAGGACTGCCTGACGCGCGGATACGTCGGGTAGCCTCTACACCATCAATCCCAGGCATTTTTATATCCATCAGGACCAGGTCGAAACTGCCGCTTTCGAGGCGGCTGATTGCGTCCTCACCACTTTCCACAGCGATACAGGAGCACCCAAACATCTCGCACAGTGTCTGGGCGACCATCCGGTTGGTGGCGTTGTCGTCAGCGATCAGAACCTGGATGGTTTCTCCAGACGTCTCGAGTTCCTGACTATCGGCTTCGGGGTGGCGCTCGACGTCGGCCATCGGCGTTGGCTGCGGACTCAGCGAGACCTCAAACTCGATCTGCGTGCCCGGCGTCGCGTCCTGATGGATCCAGATCGTGCCGTTCATGCGCTCCACGATCTGTCGACAAACGGCGAGACCAAGACCGGCGCCACCCTGGCGCAGACCCTCGTCAGTCTGCTGGAAGGGCAGGAACAGCGACTCCGCCCGGTCGGCTGGCACGCCGGGGCCCGTATCCGAAACGACGCCGCGCAACCTCACCCTCTCGCCTTCCAGGCTTGTGATAACGGCAACCCGCACATGGCCGTGGGTCGTGAACTTCATTGCATTACCGATCAGGTTGTTGAAGACCTGCTGAATGCGTACAGCATCGGCATGCACCCAAAGATCCTCTGGGCCCTCGTAAGCGGCCTGTAGTTCAAGCCCTTTCAACTCCGCCTGGGACGACCAGAGCGACGCCAGTTCGTCAACCAATCC
>JANORH010000469.1:0-2769 GCA_031415215.1 Alphaproteobacteria bacterium
TCCATGAGGGTCCTGAACCTGGGTGTTGTGCGTTGACGACGAAAGCCGCTCTCGCATACCTAAAGCCCAGCCTGCGCCGCGCCAAGCGGTTGGCACGCAAGGTAACACGTTCATGGCCCGCAAAGCTGCTGCGAAACCCCCCGTCCAACCGGCGACGTCCGTGATCGGGCCTGCGCCCGAGGTGATCATGGTGCACAGCCACCGCATCGCCTGCGACGGCGGCGGCAGCGCGCTGGGGCATCCCCGGGTGTGGCTGGAGATGGGCGAGGGCGCGTTTGTAGAGTGCCCTTATTGCGACCGCCGCTTTGTGCCCGCAACGGGGGCCGATCACGGCCAGTCCGCGCCAGGTGTCTACGAGGGCTCCGGCGGGCACTGAAAAGTCAGGCGTCGGTGGCCCGCTTGTGACCGGAGGCGTCGCGCCGACAACACCTTGCCAATTGGTATCGAATTCGATACAGTCTCGCCGTGAAACCAATTGTCTTCCTCGGCGACAGCCTCGTGCGCTTGCGAGACTTTCCTGAGGGAGCGCGTTCGCAAGCTGGCTATCAGTTGCGCGAAGTCCAGAAGGGTCTCGACCCCGGCGACTGGAAACCGATGAAGACGGTAGGGCCCGGTGTGCAAGAGATTCGCATACGGTAGGCCGCTGGTGCGTTCCGGATCATCTATCTGGCCAGTGTCGGCGACCGCGTGGTCGTCCTGCACGCTTTCCAGAAGAAGACCCAGCAGACGCCGCAGCGGGATATTGATCTGGCCAGGAGCCGGCTGAAAGCCTGGAAGGTATGAGCATGGACGTGCAGACATTCGATGATGTGTTCGACGCTCTGTCGGACACCCCTGCGGAAGCCGCAAACATGAAGGCGCGGGCCGACCTGTTGAGCCTGCTGAACGCCCGCATCGGGTCCTGGGGCGTGACGCAGGAAGCGGCAGCGGCGCGGCTGGGCATCACCCGGCCCCGCCTGAACGACCTGTTGCGCGGAAAGCTCGGTAAGTTCTCGCTGGACGCGCTGGTCAACCTGGCGACGGCGGCAGGTCTGGTGCTGGAAATCCGGGTGGCCGACGCGGCGTGATTGGACGGCTGCGGATTAGCTGATGGGAATAGTGGCCACACGCACCACTTTTGAGTGGCCCCCTAAACCCTCAAGGGCATCAGAATATACTGCACATCGGCGTCGCCCGGATCCAGCACCAACGCCGGATCGTTCGGCCCACCGAACCGCAGTTCCATGGTTCCGCCGGAGATCTGGTCGGTGATGTCCATCAGGTAGCGGGCGTTGAAGGACAGCTCGAAGGGGTCGCCGTCGTAGTCGATTTCCAGTTCCTCGACGGCCTGGCCGGCTTCCATGTTTCGGACGGTCAGCACCACGCGGCCCGACTCGATGGCCATGCGCACCGAGCGGCTCTTTTCGGCCGAGATGGTGGCGACGCGGTCGACGGCCTGGGCGAACACCTTGGCGTCGACCATGACAGTGCGGTTGTTGTCCTTGGGGATCACCCGGCCGTATTCGGGGAAGTTGCCGTCGATGACCTTGGAGGTCAGCGCGGCGCCGTTCAGCTCGAGGCGGATCTTCTGGGGGCTGATCTGGACCTCGACGCTTTCGCCGGCGTCTTCCAGCAGGCGACGCGCCTCATTGATGGTCTTGCGGGGTACGATGACGCCCGGCATCCCAGCGGCCCCTTCAGGCGCCGGCATGTCAGCCAGGGCCAGCCGTGAACCGTCGGTGGCCACGGCGCGCAGGCGGGACTGGCCGTCGATGATCACGGTGTGGAGGTAGAGGCCGTTCAGGTAGTAGCGGGTTTCCTCGGCCGAGATGGCAAAGCGGGTCTTGTCGATCAGGCGGATCAGGTCGTTGGCGTCGACCGACATCGAGCCAGAGAACCCGTCCGCCGACATCACCGGGAAGTCGCCGGCCGGCAGCACCGGCAGGTTGAAACGGCTGCGCCCGGCGGCCACGGTCAGGCGCGGGTCTTCGCCGGTGAAGCTGAGCGACACGTCGGCACCTTCCGGCAGCTTGCGGACGATTTCATAGAGGGTGTGGGCGGGTGCGGTGATCTGGCCGGGCTGGTCCACCTGGGCCAAGGCCTCGTCGATGATCTCCAGATCCAGGTCAGTGGCGGAAAACGTCAGCCGGTCGTTGGCGGCCGATAGCAGCACATTCGACAGGATCGGAATGGTATTGCGGCGCTCAACGGCGCTCTGCACATGGCCCAGCGCGCGGAGCAGGGCGGCGCGTTCGATGGTCAGCTTCATGTCGGTCCCGGCTGGCTTACACGCGCGGACGAATCACCTTCGGACGCGCGCACCCCGATCTGAAAGGGACTTGCGACATTAACGAAAACGCCGGGGCGGGGAAGTCCCCCAGGTGAAGAGAAGCGCGCGGCCTGTGGATGGCCTGTGATCGGGTTTCTCAGGCCCGGGTGTCGAGACTTCCGCCAGCATCGGCGTTTTCGCCGTCGGCATAGGGATTGGCCGCAGGTGAGGCACCCGCCACCTTGGCCGCCACCACGACCATGGCCGGGCGGACCAGCCGGCCCAGCAGTTCGTAGCCGGCCTGCATCACCTGGACGACGCCGCCGGGGACCACGTCGGTGCCGGGCTGTTCCATCATCGCCTGGTGCTTGTGGGGGTCGAACTTTTCGCCCTGGGGCGGGTCGATGCGCTTCAGGCCGTTACGGTCGAACGCGGCCAGCAGTTCCTTGGATGTCATCTCGACGCCGATGACGTAGTTCTTGACCGCAGGATCGTTGCTGTCGGCGGGCGCGGCGGCGGTG
>JANORH010000470.1:0-6435 GCA_031415215.1 Alphaproteobacteria bacterium
GCAGCTTGCCGCCCGGATACTTGGTCTCCCAAGGGTTCATGGTCGCGGTAGGATAGTCTTCCAGGTGCCTGACCATCGGCCCGCGCTCGAGCACCAGGGTCTTCAGGCCTTTTTCGGTCAGCTCCTTGGCCGCCCAGCCGCCGGAGATGCCGCTGCCCACCACGATGGCATCGTAGGTGTTCGTCTTGCGCGCCCGGGTGTTGAGGTTGGCCATGTCACTCCCTTGCGGCGTTCCGACCTCGGTCGAGCCACCAGTTTGAGGGGTCGGATTCGCCGCCGCTCATTGCACTGGAAGGTTCCATGAAATCGATTACATTTCAACCCGCAGCAAAGGCGGTGCAACGCCCCACGGCGCGGTCACGGGAGGATGTCATGCGGAGTTTCTGTCGAGGTGCGTTGCGGTGGTTGTGCGTCGGCGTGGTGATCGCGGCTGGATCACAGGTCCAGGCGGAACCCCGCTGGCGGTCGATCTTTGACGGCAAGTCGCTGAAGGGCTGGACCCCCAAGATTGTTGGTCACCCGGCGGGCGACAATTTCCAGAACACCTTCATCGTCAAGGATGGCGCGATCCAGGTGTCCTATGCCGGATATGATCGGTTCGGCGCGCGGTTCGGCCATCTGTTCTACAAGACCCCGTACTCGGCATACCGGCTGCGGCTCAGCTATCGGGTGCTGGAGCCGCCGTTGCCCGATACCCCCGGCTGGGCGCGCGGCAACAGTGGCGTGATGTTCCACAGCCAGAGCGCCGAAAGCATGACCCTGAACCAGCCGTTCCCGGTCTCGGTCGAGTTCCAGATCCTGGGTGCTGATGGTCCAAAACCCCGGCCCACCGGTGCCGTCTGCACGCCGGGCGTCAGCATCACTATCGATGGCAAGCGCCAGCCCATTCACTGCACCAACTCCAGCGGGCCCACCATTGCCAACGGAACCTGGACCGCGCTGGAGCTGGAGGTCCTGCCCGACGGTCAGGTGACCGAAAAAATCAACGGCGTCGTGGTCCATCGCTATGCCGACATCGCCCTCGACCCTGCCGACCCCATGGCGGCCAACGATGCGCGCCGCCTGATCGCCGAACGCGCCGGGGTGTTGCCGGTCAAGACGGGCTACATCGCCCTGCAGAGCGAGGGCCACCCGATCGAATTCAAGGACATCCAGGTGCAGGTCATCCAATCCTCTCGGAAGTGAGGCCCACGGCTGCAATGTAAGGTTGTCGTTAAGGCATTTGTCGTAGGATCAAACTCGTGGGAGGCGTCGCGAAGTACGCCTCTGTTCAAGAGGATCGCGTTGGTCATGGACCCCGCAGCGCAGAAGCGCCTGTCGTATGTTGAGGCCGCAGAGACGGCTGTCGCCGTCCTGGGTCCGGGTTTTGATCTGTTGGGCCTGAACGCGCTTCGCACCGTGGTCTCCGGATATCCCGACACCGGCGCGCCCGGCGCAGGCGAGGTTGTCGCAAGCCTTTTCATGCTGCTTGAGCGGCTGATCGCCGACAAGCGGATAGACCGTGACGCGATCGAAATCCACCTGCGTGCCTGGCGGCTGCTGCTGTCGACAGAGCCGGACGCGGACACCGCGCTGGTGTTGATCCAGAGTCTCAAAGCCCTTCGCAACCACAGTATCCACGTCAAGGCCGCCTGACCCCTTGTTGACGGACCGACCGCCGGGCCCGCATCGTCAAGGGCCAGCGATGTGGAGACCAGCCCGGCGATGACCCTCAACCACTGGCTCGTGAAATCCGAGCCCGCCAAGTACGCGTTTGCGGACCTGCAACGCGACGGTCGAACCGTCTGGGACGGGGTACGCAACAACTCTGCCGCCCTGCACCTGCGCGCCATGAAGGCGGGCGACCAGGTGCTCTACTATCACTCGGTAGACGGGTTGGCTGTGGTGGGGATCGCCGAGGTCGTGAGGGAATCCTTCCTCGACCCGTCGGATCCCGCAGGACGTTTTGTGGCGGTGGAACTGGCACCCGTGAGGGCCTTGCCCCGGCCCGTCACTCTGACGCAAATGAAGGCTAATCCGGCACTGGCCAACATGGCCATGCTGCGCCTGTTCCGCCTGTCGGTATCGCCGGTCACGGCGGAGGAATGGGCGGAAATCCTGGGCATGGCGGACGGCGGGTAGTGCCGCAGGCCCGGCCGCGACCGGTCGCTCAACTTGCGTTGCTGCGCTGCACGGCGTAACGGAACGCTTCCTCAAGATCAGGAGTCATCCAATGGGTTACCGGGTCGCCGTTGTGGGCGCCACGGGCAACGTGGGCCGTGAAATGCTGAATATCCTGGAGGAACTGAAGTTCCCGGTGGACAAGATTCACGCCATTGCCTCGCGCAAATCCATCGGCATCGAGGTCTCGTTCGGGGACCGGGTTCTCAAGTGCGAGGACATTGCGCAATTTGACTTTGCCAGCGTCGACCTGGTGCTGATGAGCGTGTCCGGCACCTTCTCCAAGGAATGGTCGCCGAAGATTGGTGCCGCAGGCCCCATCGTCATCGATAACTCGTCCGCCTTCCGCATGGATCCGGACGTGCCACTGGTGGTGCCGGAGGTGAACCCGGACGATGTCGAGTGGGCCAACCGCAAGAACATTATCGCCAACCCCAACTGCTCGACCGCACAGCTCGTGGTGGCCCTGAAGCCACTGCACGATCTGGCCAGGATCAAGCGGGTGGTGGTGTCGACCTATCAGTCGGTTTCCGGCGCCGGCAAGGAAGGCATGGACGAACTGTTCGACCAGACCAAGAATGTGTTCGTGCTAGGTGCTACGCCACCCAACAAATTCCCCAAGCAGATCGCCTTCAACGTCATCCCCTTCATCGGCGAGTTCCAGGACGACGGCTACACCGACGAGGAACAGAAGATGTGGAAAGAGACCCACAAGATCCTCGACGCTGACATCAAGCTGACCGTGACCTGCGTGCGCGTGCCGGTAATGGTGGGGCATTCCGAGGCGGTGAACGTCGAGTTCCACAATCCCATCGACGAGGACGAGGCCCGCGACCTGCTGCGCGAGTCGCCCGGCCTGATCGTGATCGATAAGCGCGATTCCACGGGGTACATGACGCCCAAGGAAGCCCAGGGCGAGCACCCGGTGTTCGTCAGCCGCATCCGCAAGGACCCGACCGTCGAGCACGGCCTGAACCTGTGGGTGGTCGCCGACAACCTGCGCAAGGGCGCGGCGCTGAACGCCGTACAGATCGCCGAGTTGCTGCACGAACGCGGCCTTATCCGTCAGAAGGCGCTGGCTTAGGGTGTCGCCACCGCCCGCGCCAGGGGCCGAGGCCCGCCTGGCATTAGGGGCGGGGATCGGCTGCTATCTGATCTGGGGTTTCGTGCCGCTGGCTTTCCAGGCCATGGGCCGGATGGGCATTTCGCCGTGGGAAATCGTGGCGCACCGGACGATCTGGGCCGTGCCGGTCGCGCTGGCGTTTGTGCTGGCGGCGCGTCAGGGCCGTCAGGTGCTGGGCGTTTTCCGAAACCCGCGCGTGCTGGGCTGGCTGGCCATTTCAGCGGCCCTGATCGGTGGCAACTGGATGCTCTATATCTGGGCCGTGAACTCAGGACGGATGCTGGAGACCAGCCTCGGATACTACATCAATCCGCTGCTCGCCATGGCGGCGGGCGCGCTGATCTTCCGCGAGCGGATCGACCGGATCGGGATGGCCGCTATCGGCCTCGCCGCCGTCGGCGTAATCATCCAGACTGTGGCGCTTGGACACTTGCCGGTGGTCGCACTGGCGCTGGCGATCAGCTTCTGCGGCTATGCCATCGTGCGCAAGCGGGTGGCGGCGGACGCGCAGACCGGCCTGTTGGTCGAGTGTCTGCTTCTGGCGGGGCCAAGCCTGATCTACGCCGTCTGGCTGCAGAAAACGGGTGCCGGACACTTTGGCGCGGGTGTTTCGGCCACGGCCTGGCTGCTGGCCTGCGGTCCGTTGACGGCGACGCCGCTGATGCTGTTCGCCTGGGCGGCGCGGCGCATCCCGCTGTCGTTCATGGGCTTCCTGCAATTCATGGGTCCGACCATCGGCTTCTTCATCGGCATATCCCAGGGCGAGGCGTTTACGCCGTTGCGGGCCGCGTCGTTCGTGTTCATCTGGGCAGGTGCTGCGGTGTATGCGTGGGGCGCGTGGCGGCGGTCGCGGACGGTCCAGCCTCAGCCATAAGCTGCCGCTATCAGCCGCTTCGGGCGGGTATCCCCCATGAGCGCCACGCCTTGCTTGTTCATCACATAGGCGCCGCCCAATTTTCGCTCCGGGTCGGCAAAGGCGCAGGCACCGCCCCAGCCGGCGTGGCCAAACGTTTGGGTGCCGGGTCCCCACGGGAAGTTGGGCTCATTTCGCATGAAACCGGCAGCCCAGCTCATCACGAACGGCAGCACCAGATCCTGGCCCCGGATCCGTTCGCGCGACGCCTCGGCGATCAGGTCGGGCGACAACAGTTCGCCGCCGTCCAGCCAGCCGTCGTTGGCGAGGCCACCCATCAGGCGGGCCAGCGCCTCGGCGGTGGCGTAGCCGTTGGTGGAGGGGATATCGAGGCGGCGATAGTCGTCGCCCGCCTTGCCGGCGGCCGAAGACCAGGGCGTCAGGAAGGCGGCGCGGGTGGGGGCGTTGATCTCGCCGAACTCCGGCAGGCCACCGGGGCGTTGCAGGTCGGCGATGCGGTGTTCGGCACCAGGTGGCAGGCCGATCCAGATATCGAGGCCAAAAGGTTCGCCGATGTCTTCGCGAAAGGCCACACCGATACTGCGACCATCCACGCGGCGGAAGATTTCGCCCACGATGTAGCCGACCGTGACAGGGTGATAGCCGCTGGCCGATCCTGGGGGCCACATCGGGGCCATAGCGGCCAGACGCGTGCAGACGGCGTCGCGATCCAGCCAGAGCGCCGGGTCCATCGGGTCGGGAAACCCCGGCAGTCCGGCCTGATGGGAGATCACCTGTTCGACTGTGACCGAGGCCTTCCCCGCCGCTGCGAACTCCGGCCAGACGCTGGCGACGGTCTGGGCGTAGTCCAGCTTTCCCTGATCCACGAGACGCGCGATCATCAAGGCTGCAATGGCCTTGGTGGTCGAGAAGACGGGGGCCAAGGTGTGCTCGTCCCAGGCGAGGGTTCGCTTTCGGTCGGCCCAGCCGTTCCAGAGGTCGAGCACCACCTCACCGGCCTCAACCAGAGTAAAGCGCGCGCCCAGTTCCTCGCCCGCCGCGACATTCGCGGCGAAAGCATCTTTCACAGCGGCGAACCGCACCGGGGCAAAGCCCGAGATTTCGAAACTCACAGCACCTCAACCCGCACCTTGGCGGTGGGGTTCACCAGCCGGTCGGCCATAGCGATAATGGGCAACTCGGCAGATTTCCAGAGCCTGGACGCCAGCACGATCTCGGCGGCGGCGCGGGCGGTGCGTTCGGCAGCGTCACGGGGGTCCATGCCCTCGACAAGACCGGCGCCGAAGCTGGCGGTCACCAGATCGCCGGTACCCTTTGGCGTGTCCTCGACGCGGGGGTGGGCGAACAGGACGGCTTCCTCCTTGTCTACATAGAGCAGGCCGATCTCGTCGGGCCAGGCCGGGGCGGAGGTCACCAGAGCCGGCTTGCCCAGCATCCGCACCGCGTCGCGGGCCTCGTCCACCGTGGTGATCTGCCGGTCGGTGAGAAAGCCCAGTTCCCAGAGATTGGGCGTGATCCAGTCGGCCAACGGCACCAGCAGGCTCTCGACCCCCTCGGCAACCTCCGGACTGACATAGAGCCCGCCCGGCGCATCGCCCAGCACGGGGTCCACCAGCACCAGCGGCCTGGGCCCCCAGTCGTTGCTGCGCTTGGCGGTGCGGACCCGTTCGATGACCCCGGCGGCGATCTCGACCTGTTCGGGGTTGGAGAAGTGACCGGTGATGATCAGATCGACCAGGCCGAACAGGGCATCGGCCTCGATATCCCCCAACATCCGGCGAAATACGTCGGGCTGCGTCACCTGGCCAGTGCCGCCCCGGGCCGGTGTGCGGCCGAACATCACGGTGGGGGCCAGCACGGGATCGATTTTGTGCGCGGCCAGCACATATTGCTGCGCGGCCCCGCCAATGCGTGACGCGGCAACGAACGAGGAGAGGATCAGGGCGGTAGGCACGCGTGGCAACTAGCCCAGAAGGACGTGGCAAACCACAAATATTCTACTCTACATGGTGAACACAGCAAAATTTACTACTAGGGGTAGTTGTGTCAATCAACCACCCGGCGACGGGTTGGTTTGGCGGTAGGAAATGGCTGGATGGAATGTCCGCGCGCGCCGCAGGCGCAGTCAAACAGAGAACCACAGAAAACGCAGAAGACACGGAAAGGGGCCGGAGAGGCGGGACCCCTCAGTTCCATCGATCCGTTCCGTGTTTTCTGTGTCTTCTGTGGTCAGGATTCTTGAGGACGCTTCGCGTGATCACGAAGTGTCGGGGGTATG
>JANORH010000471.1:0-12445 GCA_031415215.1 Alphaproteobacteria bacterium
GCCAGCCAGCCACCGTTGGCCGATCCGGTGGACTGGAACTGCTCGCCAACCTGAAGGCGGTCGACGACGGCGGAACTGGTGTTGGGCGCCGCGCGGACATTGACCCGCGACCTGGCCGAATACGTCCCGCCGACACTGGAAACCCGCGACGCCGGGGTCACGCCATCCGCGAACCGCCAGCGCCCAGAAGACACAGTGCCGGATTGTGGGCTGTAGGCGCGGTTCAGGACCTGGATCTGGCCGCTGGTTCCTGTCTGGGGGTCGGACCAGTTCTGGGGCGTGCCGGTGTCCAGTGCCCGCTGGAACGCCTGCTGGGCGTCAAGCTGGGTCTTGCGATCCATCCGGCATCCGATGCTGTTCCCAAGAGCGGCACCGAGGCCGGCACCAATGGCGGCACCGATAGCGCGGTTGTCCTTGCTGATCTGACTGCCGGCCAGGGCACCGACCAAACCGCCCACGACGGCGGCCTTGGTATTGGTGCTGCCTTCGGCACTGCACGAATAGAGCGATGACAAACCCTTTGCGGACGCCGGCAGGGCCGAGACGCCAAGTGCGGTAGCGCAAAGGATGACGGTGAGTGCCGAGCGAGCCATGAGGTATCCTCCTGAAAATATCGGAGATCATGCGCTGATCCGTCGCGGTCATCCAAGCCCCGAAGTCGCGGGTCGCGCGATTGTCATCCGCATGGCCGCTTGAACTGCCCCGCCATGACGGCCTATCGCTAGAGGCAATGCGGGCGTGGCGGAATCGGTAGACGCAACGGACTTAAAATCCGTTTTCGGTAACGAAGTGTCGGTTCAAGTCCGACCGCCCGCACCAGGCCCGGTTTGTGGACCTTGCTGACGGCGTAGAGCGCGGGACGTGACATGGATCTGGAACTCGATGCCGACGATCTGGCCTTTCAGGCTGAAATCCGGGCGTTTCTAGACGCCAATCTGACGCCGGAACTGCGCGCAGCGGGGCGGCTGGTCACCAGCGTGTTCTGTGAACCGCGCTACAGCCTGCCTTGGCAGCGCATTCTGAATGCAAAGGGTTGGGCAGCGCCCAGCTGGCCCAAGGAGTATGGAGGACCCGGCTGGAACGAACTGCAGCGGTCAATCTTTGCCGCTGAGTGCGCGCGGGCCGGTGCGCCGGGCCTTTCGCCCATGGGCCTGCGTATGTGTGGCCCGGTCATCATGGGCTATGGCACCACGGAACAGAAGGCCCACTATCTGCCACGCATCCTTTCGGGCGAGGACTACTGGTGCCAGGGTTACTCTGAGCCGGGGTCAGGATCTGACCTTGCCTCACTGCAACTCAAGGCCACAAGTGACGGAGATTATTATGTTCTCTCCGGCTCGAAAATCTGGACGACCCACGCCCAGTTCGCGAACCGGATGTTCTGTCTGGTGCGGACCAAGAGCGACGGCAAGCCGCAGCAGGGGATCACCTTCCTGCTCCTCGATATGGCTTCTGCCGGCATCGCTGTGAAGCCGATCATCACCCTGGCCGGCGAGCATGAGGTCAATCAGGTGTTCTTCGACGAGGTCCGCGTGCCCAAGGTCAACCGGATCGGCGAGGAGAACCAGGGCTGGACGGTGGCTAAATATCTGCTGGAGTTTGAGCGAGGTGGGGGATCAGCACCCGGCCTAAAGGTCGGACTGGAACACGCGGCGGAGGTTGCTGAAGCGGCCTTTGCCGATGACCTGCATCATCGCCGACACCTTGCCGAAGCTCGGATCGCCATTGAGGCGATCGACATGTCGGAGAAGCGGGTGTTGAGTCTGCTGGCCGGCGGCAAGAACCCTGGTCCCGCGTCGTCGATGCTGAAGATCAACGGCACGGAAGCGCGACAGCGCCTGGACGAAATCGCCATCGCGGCACTGGGAGCTTATGCCGGGGTCGACCAGCCGTCGGCACGGGAGCCTGGCTCCAATCTCGTTTCCGTTGGTCCGGGGGCTGGCATGACGGCCATGCCGCGCTATCTTAACAACAGAGCCGCCTCGATCTATGGCGGGTCCAACGAAATCCAGAGGGACATCATCGCCCGGCTTGTGCTGGGGCTGTGACTAGAGGGAACCGTCGATGACCATGCTGACCAATCTGCGCCGGCCGCCGTACCGGACCTATTCCATCACCCAGCTTTGCCGTGAATTTACCGCCACGCCGCGCGCGCTGCGGTTCTATGAGGAACAGGGTCTGCTGACCCCGGCGCGTCGCGATCTGGCTCGCGTCTATTCCTACAAGGACCGTGCGCGGCTGCAGTTAATCCTGCGCGGCCGACGTGTCGGCCTCTCGATCGCCGAGATCCGCGACATTCTCGATCTCTATGAAGAAAAGGGTGAGGCGGTTCAGAACGCCCAGGCGCTTCGGGTCTTCCGGCAACGGATCGAACAGCTGGAAGCCCAGCGGCAAGAGGTCGAGGACGCGATCCAGACACTGAAAGCAGCTGCCGGCCGCCTCGCGCGCCAGCACCCCGAAGCCGCGCAGGAACTCGGAGCCTGACTTTCGCCAACGCCTGAGTCCGGTACAGGGTGGGCTCAGGCCAGAGTGCGAACCTTTGCCTCTCGGGCCCATTGGCGCCTGCGAGCCGGTTTGATGAACTCTGCTACCTGGCTTGAGACATCTACGACGCCTGCGTCTGGCGTGACGCCCGCCTTGTCCAGCAGTGGCTGGGCCTGAGGCGTGAAGCCGATCGCTTTCAGGTGGCCGAACGCGTTCATCACGAATTCGATGGCTGCACTCTCGCCTAGCAATTCGCTGCAACCCTCTTCGGACACGACGAGAGCCACCGCGTCGAACAGCACTGAGGGCGTCCCGGCCAGCTGGCCGTCAACTTTCAGCGCCTTACCTCCCTTGAGCGTCACGCCACCGATTTTCGGCGCGACGATTTTCACACTTGCACCCTCGGCCAAGACGGCGGCGCGCACGGCCTCAATGACGGCCCCATCCGCGCCACCGGTGACCAGGATCGCGACTGAGCGGCCCTTCAGGGTTTCTGGGTATTTGCCGACAATGCGTAGGGCCAGCGACGGTTTCATGTCTTTTGGTTCAACGGCCGCAGCGGTCTTGGCGACCAGTGGCATGGCCAGACCCGTAGCGACGCGCGTCGCCAGATCCTCGTCAACGTTGCGAAGGTTGCCGAGAATGCGGATGCGGACATGCTCAAGACTGCATTTGGAGAGCTCGAAGACCAATGCGCTGGCCATGTGCGCCTGCTCGATCTCGGTCTGCGACCGATAGAACAAGCGGGCGTGGGTATAGTGGTCGGCGAAGGTCTCGGCGCGAAGGCGCACCTTGTTGCCTTCCAGCAGTGCCGGGGCGGTGCGGAACCCGCCCTTGGGATCCTCGCGCGGCCCGCCGTCTTCGCCCGCGTCGGCCAGACTGTTAGGCTCATAGTTGGCGCGACCCTTGAATACCTGGGTCTGCATGTGTCCGTCGCGCTGCATGTTCTGAAAGGGGCAACCCTTGGCCTGATTGATCGGGATCTGGTGGAAGTTCACCGTCCCCAGTCGCGACAGCTGGGTATCCTGGTACGAGAACAACCGGCCCTGCAGCAGTGGATCCTCGGACACGTCGATGCCGGGCGGCATATTGGTGGGCAAGAAGGCGGCCTGTTCAGTCTCGGCGAAGAAGTTGTCCGGGTTTCGATCCAGCACCATGCGCCCGACCGCCTTGATCGGGATCAGCTCTTCCGGGATCAATTTGGTGGCGTCGAGGATATCAAATGGCAGGCCGTCGGCTTCAGCTTGGCTGAGCAACTGCACGCCGAACTCCCACTCCGGGAAGTCACCGGCATCAATGGCCTCGAACAGGTCGCGGCGGTGATAGTCCGGATCGGCACCCGCGATCTTGACGGCCTCATCCCAGCCGGTGGACTGGGTCCCCAGCTTGGGCCGCCAGTGGAACTTGACGAAGGTCACCTCGTCCTTGTCGTTCAGCAGCCGGAACGTATTGACCCCGAACCCCTCCATCATGCGCAGGGACCGGGGCAGGGTGCGGTCCGACATGGCCCACATGACCATGTGGGTGCTCTCCGGCATCAGGCCGATGAAGTCCCAGAAGGTGTCGTGCGCGCTGGCTGCTTGAGGATAGCCGCGATCGGCTTCCATCTTCACGGCATGGATCAGGTCGGGGAACTTGATGGCGTCCTGGATGAAGAACACCGGAATGTTGTTGCCGACCAGGTCCCAGTTGCCCTCGGTGGTGTACATTTTCACCGCGAAGCCGCGCACGTCGCGTGGCGTGTCCACCGAGCCCGCGCCACCGGCGACGGTGGAGAAGCGCGTGAATAGTTCGGTGCGCTTGCCAACCTCGGTCAGCACCTTGGCGCGCGTGTACTTGGCTAGGGATTCCGTCAGTTCGAAGTAGCCATGGGCCGCAGAGCCCCGGGCGTGGACGATGCGTTCAGGGATCCGCTCATGGTCGAAGTGCTGGATTTTCTCCCGCAGGACGAAATCTTCCAGCAGGGTCGGGCCGCGTGTCCCACCCTTCAGCGAATTCTGGTTGTCGCTGATCGGAACGCCGTGGTTGGTGGTCAGACGCGCGCCCGGCACCGAGGCGGTCTGATGAAGTTCGCCGCCAGCGCCGGGCATGGATTTCGCGGCGCGCGACGGCGCGGTGTCTTTGGTAGCCATTTGAAATACATCCCGGCTCAAGAGCAGCGGTGCTCGATGGCAGGGGTAACGCTGAACTGGACGTACCGTTTCAGACCCGAACGTAAATTTTGAGGACGGCTGGCTGCCTATCTTAAACGCAGACCACGCCGGCGCGCGCGTCCGAGTACTGTCCGCCGGCATAGGCGACCTGCCCGTTGACCAGAACTGTGTCGATGCCGGTGGCGGCGCGGACGTAGCGCATGCCGTTGCCCGGCATGTCGAAGGTAGGCCGTTCCTCGCCACGTCCGATGGTGGCGGCGTCGAAGATCACGATGTCCGCTGCCTTGCCCGCTTCCAGACGACCACGATCCTTCAGACCCCAGATGTCAGCGGCCTCGGCGGTGATCTTGCGGACCGCCTGCTCTAGGCTCAGCGCCCCGGACTTGCGAACGAACTCGCTGAACAGATAGCCCGTATCGCCATAGGTCGAGAATGACGCCAGATGCGCGCCGCCATCGCTTGCACCTATGTGCACCAACGGGTGTGCCAGCATCGGGCCAATGCGTTCGGTGACCTCGTGGCCCGCATTGGCGCTGAGCAGGGCGACGTCGAGGCCGTGCTCAAGGGAAAGGTTGATCAGGGCCAGGGCAGGTACCTCGCCGCGATCCCTGGCGATGGCTGACAGGGTGCGACCGGTCAGTTCGGCAGGCGCGCCGTCACCTCCCCGGATCACCAGGCCACCCATCATGCGCTCACCGCCGTCGGACCCCGTGTCAGTAACCATCTTCTCGACCGTCTCCGGGTCACGGAGGGCAGCGATGCGGGCCTCGAGCGGCTGGCGCAGGATACGAACCCAACGGGGAAGGCGGGCAAAGAACAGGCTGGGCCGCAGCAGGCTGAAACTGATGTCGATGGGCCGCGTCTGCATCTGCGGCCACACGCGCGCGCCATGGGCGAACTGCTCCTCAACGCGAGACATGGTGCGAGATACGTTGTCGGGCGTCGCGGTGCTATCGAACACAGGCGAGAAGGTCGTGGGGATGTTGTGCTTCAGGCTGAGTTCGGCCAGCTGATCGATGCGCGCGATGGTGATGTCGATGGCATAGAATTCCGGCACGATCTGCAGCATCCGACCGTATTCACCGAGCACAGCTGACAGGGCGTCCAGCTCATCGAACTGCGCGAAACGGCTGGGCACGGGGCGTCCATTCTCGTCGACGTCGACAAAGCTGGTCGACAGGCCCACGGCACCGGCATCGAGGCACTCGCGCAACAGGTCCTGCATGTCCGAGATTTCGTCAGCGGTGGCGGCGCGTTTCTGGGCGTCCGGGCCCATCACCCACAGGCGGATCACGCTGTGTCCGACCAGTGGCGCGACATTGATCGAAAGGCTCTTTTCGATGGCGGCGCGATAGCCAGCGAAATCTTCCCACGTCCAGTCAAAGGCCTCTGTGAAGGCTGCGGGTGGCATTTCCTCGATCTGCTGGAACATGCCGATTACCTGTTGGCGATCCGCTGCCCTCAGCGGGGCCAGCGACAACGAGCAGTTGCCCGGCACGACGCAGGTAATGCCGTGCTCCAGGGCCGGCTTGGCAGCGCCGTCCCAGAGCAGCTGAACATCAAAATGTGTGTGAGGGTCGATAAAGCCCGGGGCTACAACGCGCCCCTCCGCCTCGACCAAACGTCGCGCATCGCCCTGAATTTCGCCGACTGCAACGATCTTGCCGTCCAGCACCGCGACATCGCCCAGATATCCCGGCGTCCCGGAACCGTCGACCACCAGCCCGCCACGAATAATGACGTCGTACATCCTAGAGACCCTCCACGATCCGGCGCCAGGACTGGCCGGTCAGCTCATCCACATGGGTTGCCCCACAGGTCTTCATCAACTTCAGTCCGGTCGCCTCATCCAGCACCACAGGCCCCTCTGCACCATTCGGGTGGCGCAGATTGACCAGCAGCTCCGCAGAGCCATCATGACCGGCGACAATCTGGGCACCGACTATGATGGCCTCAGCGCTCATCCGATCGGCGGCTCGACAAAGACTACGTCGGACCCCAACAGCAGGCCGGGGGGTCTGCGCATCGCGAAGATGTGCAGGTTCCAGCTGCGGATGGCATCTACCGCTGCGCCGGACGCCTGATCCGGCATGGCGCGGGCGGCGATTTCTTCAACGGTCTCGCCCGGCCCCGGGGTTACGAACCGGCGCTGTAGCGAGAGGCTCATCAGAGCATCTCGACGATGATGGCAGGTGCCATTCCGCCGGCGGCGCACATGGTGACCAGGCCGCGCTTCAGGCCGCGACGCTCCAGTTCATCGACGATGGTGCCGATCAGCATCGAGCCGGTGGCACCGATCGGGTGACCAAGCGCCATCGCGCCGCCGTTCACATTGACCTTCTCGCGGTCCAGCTTGAGGTCGCGGATGAACTTCTCCGCGACAACGGCGAAGGCTTCGTTGATTTCCCACAGGTCGATGTCGTCGGGGGTGAGGCCGGCCTTCTTAAGCACCTTCAGCGCGGCTGGCACCGGCGCGTTGAGCATCAGGGTCGGGCTGTCACCCATGTTGGCCATGGCGACCACGCGGGCGCGGGGCTTCAGGCCATTCCTGGCGGCATAAGCGGGTGAGGCCAGCAGCACGGCGCCGGAGCCGTCGACGACGCCCGAGGAGTTCCCGGCGTGGTGGAAGTGTTTGATCTTCAGATCGGGGTAAACCTGGTTGATCAGGCCAGCGAAAGTCATGCCCTTTGCGTCCAGCGGGACGTTAGCCATGGCTTCGAATGAGGCCTTCAGTGCGGCAAGGCCTTCTTTCGTGGTCTGCGGACGGGGGAATTCCTCGTGATCGAGAGCCAGCGTGCCGTCGTCATGAAACACCGGGATCAGGGCGCGGTCGAAGTGGCCGTTGCGGATGGCGTAGTCGGCGCGCTGCTGGCTGACCAGCGCAAGGTCGTCGAGCGCCTCTCGCGTGATGCCTTCCAGGGTAGCGATGGCGTCGGCGCAGATCCCCTGATGGGACTGGGGATGCTGGGCCCGAAGATGAAGGTTGCCCGAATCCATCAGCATCGGGCCGGCTTCCGGATCCGGCTTTGGCGCGCTGGAGGATGTGTAGGACATCATTTCGCAGCCGCCGGCGATCACCAGGTCTTCCATGCCTGACATGATCTGGGCGGCGGCCAGGTTGACCGCCGTGATTCCTGATCCGCAGTAGCGGTCAAGGGTGACGCCGCTGGCCTTGATGTCGTAGCCGGCGTCGAGTGCGGCCATACGGCCCATGTCGCCGCCCTGCTTTCCGCGCTGGGACGAGGTGCCCCAGATGATATCGTCGACTTCGGCCGTATTGAGGTTGTTACGTTCGGCCAGGGCCTTCAGGACTGCGGCGCCAAGACGCTGCGGATGAAGATCAGCAAGGGCACCCTTGCCGACCTTGCCGATACCGCGCGGCGTGCGGCATGCGTCGATGATATAGGCTTCGGTCATGATGTTTCCTCGTCAGGCAATGGCTTGATGCGCAGACTGTGCGCCCGCCCTAACGTCAGTCTAGCCCCCTTCTGAGCGATAGCCCGTCCAGCATCGCGCTTAACCCAAGCTCGAAATCTGCGTCCGACCGATGTCCGGGGCGATGGCCAGTCTGTTCGGCAAGCGCCCATCCCATGGCGAAGCGTGACAGCACAAGGAAGCTGGCTCGAGCGTCATCCCCACTGAATCCCGCAACCTCCAGTCTCCGAAGATTGGCGGGGAATCGCAGGACGCGGCGGGCTTCTGTCGGCCTGGCACCCGCCAACAGTCGCGCGCCGTCGCGGCGAGATAACGCGGCTGTTCGATAGCCACGTGCGCCGTCGGCCAGCCAGGTGCGCCAGTCACCGAGGGCGTCGGAAGAGGGAAGGGCGTTCGCCAGCATGACGTCGGCCATCAGGGCGTGCAGTTCACCTATGCCCTTGACGTGCCAGTAGAGAGACGGACCCTTCACCCCCAGCCGGGCAGCGAGGCGTCGGGTCGACATGCTGTCCAGACCAACCTCGTCGAGCAGGCCAAGAGCCGCATCCACGATGGTCGGGCGATCGAGAGGCTTTCGTGCGTCAACGGTGTCCACATGCCCACATAACACGGGCTGAAATATCCCTGCAAAGTTTCCCTATCACTGCTAGGGAAGATCGTAGCGCGACGTAAGACTTCGCCAACGCAGGGAGAATATCATGGGGCGCAGTTTGATCCAGGGACTGGCAGCCAGCGCCGCGACGCTGATCGGTGCGTCGGCGTCGGCAGGTGAGTTGATGGGCGTAGCCTGTTCTACACCGGCACCGGCACACTGCGCGGACACTGGCTGCACGAACACCGACACCGCCAACCTGGGCAATGCCGCGGAGGCCAGGAGCGGGCGCAGGTTTTTCCTCGACTACCCCTGCGACCTCAAGCCGGGCGAAAAGGTGACTTTCGTGCTCTCGCTGCACGGTGGAGGTTCGATCGGCAACTGGCAGCGCCACTATTTTCCGCTGATCGACCTTAAGGACAAGTACCGGCTGGTGATTGCGACCCCGTCCGGTTCGAACAACGGCTGGAACCCGGAAAAAGACGATCTGTACCTGCGCGATATCGTCGAGGCGGTCGAAGACGCGGTCGGCAAGGGCAACATCAAGGCCTTCTGGCTGGCGGGTCATTCCCTGGGCGGCCAGACCTCGAACCGGATCCTGATCACCGATTTCTTCCGCACCAGGCTGACCGGCTGGGTCAGCCTGTCGGGCGGACGGCTCGGGTCGAAGCGGGAGGAGGTGCGTGCGCCGATTCCGAATTCGCCCATCCTGCCGCCGCCCACAGCGCTGGGCGGGCCGATTCGGCTGGCCGCTGATGCCGCGATACTGCCGGACTATGCCTTTTCCCACATCTACGAGAGCGGCGAGTATGAGTTGACCACCGCTGGCCTGCCGGGGACCTCACGCTGGGCCGAGAAACTCAAATGCCAGGCCCAGGCGGCACCCCGCGCGGTGGCTGACACCCGCGCCGGCTACGTTCAGGATAGCCGGGTTCAATCCAATCCAAACAAGATATGGGGGCTGAAGGCGCGCCCGGGGACGGCGAATATCTATGCCTATCCGCGATGCGAGGGTGGCAGAGTGGTCGCCGACATCGTTCGGCTGGACAAGGGTCACACCGAAGGGCTCGAACCCCGCGTGACCGAAGAGATCGTCAAGATGATGCTGGCGGCCAGATGAGCCGGCCTTGGGAGAACGCCATGAAGACCAGACTACTTGTCCTCGCCGCCTTGGCGACCCTGATCGCCGGGCCGACGCTGGCCCGGGATATCGGTGGGGTCGTCTGCACCACCCCGCAGCCGGCGCGCTGCGAGGGTGAGGCCTGCAACGGCGCACCTCTGGCCGAGCTTGGCAACGTCACGGACGCCAAGACCGGACGGAAGTACTTCCTCGACTATCCGTGCGACCTGAAGCCAGGCGAGAAGCTGACGTTCATCCTGAGCATCCATGGCGCCGGCTCGATTGCCAACTGGCAGCGCCATTACTTCCCGGCCGCTGATTATGTGCAGAAACACCGGCTGGTCGTGGCTACGCCGACGGCGGCGACCCTGGGCTCGATGGGTGCCGGCCCGGGCGTCCGGCGCTGGGACGCCACAGCCGACGATACGCACCTGCAAAACATCACGGACTTCGTGTTCGACACTTTCGGCAAGTCGAGCATCCGGGCCATGTGGCTGGCCGGGCATAGCCAAGGCGGCTTTACCTCCAGTCGGATCGTCTGCAACGACTATTTCAAGGGCAAGGTGGACGGCTGGCTCAGCCTGTCTGGCGGCCGGGTAGGTCAGGCACCGTTCGTGACCGCGTTCG
The DNA here is from genome assembly GCA_031415215.1 of Alphaproteobacteria bacterium. Classification (GTDB taxonomy): domain Bacteria; phylum Pseudomonadota; class Alphaproteobacteria; order Caulobacterales; family Caulobacteraceae; genus Phenylobacterium. Next base: position 10,412 of record JANORH010000471.1, read on the forward strand.
GACCGCCCAAGGCTGACGGCTCACCGCCCGACCCGCGTCCGCGTGGGGCGACCCCGCTGGGTGCCGGTGCTGCGCCTGCCTGCGATTTTTCGCACATCTTTGCGGTCGGCCAGTACGAGATCGAATCGCTGCCGACCACGTCACCCTTCGCCGAACGGTTCCAGTGTGCGGCCCGAGTGCGCGAGAAGGATATCGTCGACACCAAGGCCGGCCATGTCTGGGACTACGCACGGGCCGGTTACAAGGTCTGGGGCATGAAGGCCCGGCCGGGCGTCTCCGAGGTGTTTGTCTATCCCAAGTGCAATGGCGGTCGCATCGTCGCTGACGTTGTTCGCATGGACAAGGGACACACCGAAGGCCTGGAGCCGAACGTCACCGAGGCCTTGGTCCGGATGATCGTCAAGGCACCCGGTGGGAAGGCTCAGACAGGAATCTGATCGCCACAGGTGTTGCCGAGCGCTGCGGGCAACACCCGCGCCAGGCGTTCGGCGACAGCTAGCTGGCCCGCAGCGTCGGCCAGAAGGTCCTGGCGCACCTCCAGTTCGACGTAGTCCAGGCCGCGCCGGACAGCGTGATAGGGCACCGTGAAGTCGATCCCATCCATCTGATAGGGCTCGTTGTCTCCGACGGTCGGCCGGTCGGCCTCGGCGCGCAGATGGCCCAGCACGGCATCGGAAAACGCGCTTCCGCCCAGATGCAGTACGCCGAACTGCCAGGGGCGATAGACCCCCTGCATCATCGGTGTGAAGGAGTGCAGGGACACGACAATTGTGGGCACGCCAATCGCAGCCCGGGCGTCGAGTTCCGCTGCGATGCAGTTGTGGTAAGGCCTGAAGATGCTGGCAATGCGGTTTGCACGATTTTCGCCGCTGAGAGCCAGATTGCCGGGAACGACCGTTCCGTCACTGTTTTCTGGAATCGCGTCAGGGCGCGCAGGATCGCGGTTACAATCGATCACCAGTCGGGAATAGCGTTGGGAAATAAAGGTCGCGCCCAGAATTTGCGCCATACGCTGGCCCATAGCGAAGACGCCGATATCCCAACCGATATGACGGGCGAGGTCGGCCTCCGCGAGGCCCAATTGCGCCAGTCCGGGCGGCACCTCGCGCCCCGCATGATCGCCCAGCAACAGAAACGGCGACGGCGTGCCTGATTTGGTAACAATCGCGGCGGGTAGATAGGCTGCGTCGAGGGCCGTTATGGATTCGGTTTGTGAATCGGCGGAGGTTAACTGCAATGCCGGTTGTCTCCATTCGCCACCTGACCACCTACCGTTACCGTAATCCGGTCGCGTTCGGCGAGCATAGGGTGATGTACCGCCCCCTTGAGAGTTTCGACCAGCGGGTTCTGTCCGCCACCCTCAACGTGACGCCGGATCCGTCATTGCTCAGTCATGTGCAGGACGTCAGCGGGGCAGGGGTCGCGGTAGTCAGGTTTGAGCACCGGTCTGATCGCCTGCTGTTCGAAAGTCAGGTCACCGTTGATCACGCGCCACGCGCAACTTTTGATCTTGAAAGTGATATCTGGACCCTGGGCGCGGGTAGCTTTGCCTACAGCCTCGATGAGGCTTCCGATCTGGCTCTCTCCATTGCCTGCCGCCATCGCGACCAGGGTCAGATCCGCGCCTGGGCTCAAAGGTTCATGCGGCCGACGGGCCGGACCCGGATATCCGGCGTCCTGTCAGAGATGACCCACGCCATCCGGAGCGACTTTCGATACGCACAGCGACTGGATGGCCCGCCGCAATCGCCGTTGGAGACGCTTTCGACGGGCACGGGGACCTGCCGCGATTTCGCCGTTCTGATGATTGAGGCAGCCCGGAGTCTGGGTCTCGCGGCGCGTTTCACCTCTGGATACATTTACTCTGGGTCAGCAAAGGCCGGGCGTGCCGGCGGCGGCCATTCCCATGCCTGGGTGCGGGCCTATCTGCCGGATTGCGGCTGGGTCGATTTCGACCCCACCAACGGCATCGTCGGCAACCTGGATCTGGTGCGAGTTGCCGAAGTCGTTGATCCGCGCGCTGCCCTGCCGCTG
>JANORH010000472.1:0-2948 GCA_031415215.1 Alphaproteobacteria bacterium
GAAGCCGAGCTTTCGGTCATCATCCAGATGGGCTTTTCGGGCTATTTCCTGATCGTGTCGGACTTCATGAAGTGGGCGGTGGCCCATGACATTCCGGTCGGGCCGGGGCGCGGCTCGGGCGCGGGCTCGCTTACGGCCTGGGTGCTGTTGATCACGGGTCTGGACCCGTTGCGGTACGGGTTGATCTTCGAACGGTTCCTGAACCCGGAACGGGTGTCGATGCCCGACTTCGATATCGACTTCTGCCAGGACCGGCGCGACGAGGTGATCTCGTACGTGCAGACGCGCTATGGCCGCGACCGCGTAGCCCAGATCATCACCTTCGGCACCCTGCAGGCGCGCGCCGTGCTGCGTGACGTGGGCCGGGTGTTGCAGCTCCCGCTGGGCCAGGTGGACCGGCTGGCCAAGATGGTCCCGGCCAATCCCGCCAATCCCGTGACGCTGGCCCAGGCGATCGAGATCGAGCCGCGCCTGCGCCAGGCCCGTGACGAGGATGAGGCGGTGGCCCGCCTGCTGGACATCGCGCTACAGCTGGAGGGGCTCTATCGCAACGCCTCCACCCATGCCGCCGGGGTGGTGATTTCGGACCGTCCGTTGACGCAGCTGTCGCCGCTGTATCGTGATCCGAGGTCGGAGCTGCCAGCCACCCAGTTCAACATGAAGTGGGTCGAGAGTGCAGGGCTGGTGAAGTTCGACTTCCTGGGTCTGAAGACGCTGACCGTTATTCGCCGGGCCATGAAGCATCTGGAGCGGCGCGGGGCGGCGTTCGATCTGGAGGCCTTGTCGCTGGACGATCCCGCCGCCTACGAAATCATGGCCGAGGCCAGGACGGTGGGCGTGTTCCAGATGGAAGGCCAAGGGATGCGCGACACCCTGCGGCAACTGCGGCCGACATCGCTGGAGGAGTGCACAGCGCTGATCTCGCTCTATCGACCGGGCCCGATGGAATCGATCCCGTCCTACGTCGATGTGAAGATGGGTCGGCGCGCGCTCGACGTCTTTCACCCCCTGCTGGAGCAGGTGCTGACGCCGACCTATGGCGTGATCGTCTACCAGGAACAGGTGATGCAGATCGCCCGGATCATGGCGGGCTATTCGCTGGGCGAAGCCGACCTGCTGCGCCGCGCCATGGGCAAGAAAAAGAAAGAGGAGATGGACCAGCAGCGGACCCGGTTCGCCTCCGGGGCTGCTGAACGCGGGGTCGACAAGGCCATTGCTGACGTCCTGTTCGGCCTGATGGAGAAGTTCTCCGGCTACGGGTTCAACAAGTCCCACGCCGCGCCCTATGCGCTGATCGCCTACCAGACGGCGTGGCTGAAGGCCAACACGCCGGTGGAGTTCTTTGCTGCGTCCATGAGCCTGGATATCGCCAATACCGACAAGCTGGCGGTGTTCTATCAGGACGCCAAGCGCTTTGGCGTGACCATCCGGCCGCCATGCGTGAACCGGTCGTCGGGCGACTTCGATGTGGCCGACGGCGAGGTGCTCTACGCGCTGGGCGCCATCCGGAATGTCGGGTTGCAGGCCATGGAGCATGTGGTGACTGTGCGCCGTGAGGGCGGCCCGTTCCGCGATATCTTTGACTTTGTCGAGCGGGTTGACCCGCGCCAGGTGAACAAGCGGACGTTCGAGACGTTGGCGCGCGCCGGGGCCTTTGACAGTCTGCATCCCAGTCGGGCCGAACTTATGGCGTCCAGCGAAGCTCTGGTCGGCCACGGTCAGGCGCTTGCGTCCGACCGGGCGGAGGGCAAGGTCAGCCTGTTCGGTGAAGACCTGAGTGGCGGCCACCGCCCCCGGATGACCAGGGCCGACCCCTGGAGCCCGGTGGAGCGGCTGGACGAGGAACTTGCCGCCGTCGGGTTCTATCTGTCGGGTCACCCGCTGGACGACATGGTGGACGCTCTGCGTCGCAAGCGCACCGATCTGCTGACCGACGCCATCGCCAAGGCGTTGGGTGGCGCAGAAGCGTTGAGAATGGCCGGCGTGATCCGCCGCAAGCAGGAGCGCCCGGGACGTTCGGGCGAGAAGTTTGCCTTTGTGACCCTGTCGGATCCGACGGGAGAGTACGAGGTGCTGTTTCCGCCGGAGTCGTTGAAGAAATTCCGCGACCTGCTGGAGCCCGGCAAAGCGGTGTCGCTGAAGGTTCGCGCCAAGGCGGCGGACGGCGAGGTGCGGTTCTTTGGTGATGACGTGGAGCCCGTTGAAAAGGCCATCGAGAACGTGGTCGCGGGTCTGCGGGTCCATGTGGTGCCGCGCAGCGCCGAGATCGAGGTGTTGAAGCGACGACTGCTTGGCGTGGCCAATCCGCGCGGCGGAGAGGTGGTGCTGGTGGCCGGCCTGGAGGGTGGTCGCGAGGTTGAGCTGAAGCTACCCGGCCGGTTCACCCTGGATGGCTCGGTGCGCGGGGCGCTGAAGATGTCGCCTGGCGTGGTGTTTATCGAGGATATCTAGGTGCTTGGGCACCTGTCGTTCGGCGTGCGCGACTTGGCGCGGGCAAGTGCGTTCTACGACGCGGTGCTGTTATCCTTGGGCTGGGTACGGCTTTGGGACGGCGGTGACCGGGGCGTGGGCTATGGCCCTCCTGATGGCGGAGAGAAGCTTAATTTGTTCTCCCATGCAGACGCGGTGCCGCCTGGACCGGGTTTTCACCTGGCCTTCGATGCGCCAAGTCGGGCGAGAGTTGACGCGTTCCATGCGGCCGCGCTTGAGAACGGTGGGCTGGACCGGGGTCCCCCGGGGATTCGCTCCAGTTACGGCCCGAGCTATTACGCGTGTTTCGTCTCCGATCTCGACGGGCACCGGCTGGAAGCGGTTCACCAATAGCCGCCGACTTGCCTTTTCATCCCGTTCCGCCTAGATGCGCCGCTTCAATCCACACGTAGGCGTGCGGCGTTGACGGGGAGACATCCCGTCCTGTCCGTTCCGGTCCTCCCTCGGGAGGGTTTGCC
>JANORH010000473.1:0-7981 GCA_031415215.1 Alphaproteobacteria bacterium
GGCAGTTCACGCTTTCCACCGCGCTCGCCGGCAATGATCACACGGGAAGCCGGCACCCCGATGTCCGCCGCGAATTTTGCGCGTATCGCCGCGAAAGACGAACCGCGAAGCTCTGGCGTCGGGGCCTTGTCGCGTGTCGAAAGCATCAACGGCCGTCGTTCATCGAAGGCAATGCTCACGCCTCGAAACGTCTGTTCGATTTCGATCAGTCGATAGAAGTCAGGCGCGGGCGGCGGCAACAGGAACAGCAACATGGTGCTGATCGCCCAGGCGGCCACAAGGCTCAGGCCTGTCAGGGTCAGCATCTGGACCAGCAGGGGTGCCGTCGGACGCGCCGTTGGCGTCACGAGCGTTTGACCTTCGCCGTGAACATATAGCCTTCGTTGCGAATGGTGCGGATCAGATCATGGCCCCCACCCCCGTCGTCGAGCTTACGCCGCAGACGGCTGATCTGAACATCGATGGCTCGGTCAAAGGCATCGGAATCTGGTCCTCTGGCGAATTCCAGCAACTGATCGCGGGTCAGCACCCGTTGCGGACGCTCGACGAACGCGCGCAGCAGGGAAAACTCGCCTGACGACAGATTGACGACGACGCCGGGCGGCGAGCGTAGTTCGCGCCGCACCAGATCCAGTCGCCAGCCCGCAAACTCGCATCCGGCCCCAAGCGCGCCTGACGTGGAGCGATGCTCTGCCCGGCGTAACACGGCGCGCACCCGCGCCAGTAGCTCACGCGGATTGCAGGGCTTGGCCAGATAGTCATCGGCCCCCAGCTCCAGGCCGACGATTCGGTCGGTGTCCTCGCCCATGGCCGACAGCATAATGATCGGGGGCGGGGTATCGCTGGAGGTCAGACGACGGCAGATCGCCAGCCCGTCCTCGCCCGGCAACATCACGTCCAGGACGATAAGGTCCACAGGGCCCCGCTCCAGGGCGCGCTCCATTTCATCGGAATCCGCAGCGGTTTCCACCCGGTAGCCGTGGCGTCCCAGAAAGTCCGACACTACATCGCGAATGCCCGGATCATCGTCGACCATCAATATGCGGGCGCCGGCCTCAGCCATTTCAGTTGTTTGCTCCATGGCCGCGAACCTGCGTGCGCGGCGTATCACCCGGATGTCTATCTTGAAACGCGGGAGAGGTGGCGATCAATCTCCCGCCAGAACAGCGTCCGACACAAAGGGATTGGTCCTCCGCTCCTGCCCAAAGCTCGACATCGGGCCGTGGCCGCACACAAAGCGAACATCATCGCCCAGCGGCCACAGCTTTTGGGTGATGGCGTCGATAAGGTCCTGGAAGTTTCCACGCGGAAAATCGGTCCGCCCTATACTTCCCTGAAACAGCACGTCGCCGACCTGAGCGAAGCGCGCCTCGCGGTTGAAAAAAATCACGTGGCCCGGCGTATGGCCCGGGCAATGGATCACCTCGAACACGGCCTCGCCAAGCGTGACAGTATCGCCGTCCCGCAGCCAGCGATCAGGGGTGAAGCTCTGCGCCTCCGGCATGCCCCATTTGGCACCCGAAGAAGTTATCTCATCGATCCAGAAGGCGTCATCGAGATGCGGCCCCTCGATCGGGACGCCGGTCAGCGCCTTCAGCGCTGCCGTACCGCCGGCGTGGTCCAGATGGCCGTGGGTGATCCAGATTTTCTCCAGCGTCAGGCCCTGGTCTTCCAGCGCCGCCATCAACCGGGGGACCTCGCCGCCGGGATCGATGATCGCCGCTTTCAGGGTCTTCACGCACCAGACGATAGTGCAGTTCTGCTGCAGAGGCGTCACCGGGGCGATCATCGCGCGGATCGGCGGAGGCGGGGAAGACGTAGCGTTCATGTCGGCCTAGGGTCGGGTCTCGGTGGTTGAATGGAATGCAGCGTCCGGCTCGGCGGGTGATTGCGACCCGCGCCGCGCGCGTCTAGCGTACAAAATAGCTCTTCGTGGGCAGAATCGTTAGGGAAACAGCCGAATGGCGAACGGAATTGAGCGCATCTTCCTGCGCAAGTCGGTCGGGCAGATCCAGTCTGAACACGAGACCGGCGAATTGAAGCGTACATTGGGCGCGGTGAATCTGATCCTGCTGGGTATTGGCTGTATCATCGGCACCGGAATTTTCGTGCTGACGGGTCGCGCGGCCGCTCAGTTCTCCGGCCCGGCGATTATGATCTCCTTTGTCATTACTGGCACGCTCTGCGCCTTCGTCGCGCTTTGCTATGCCGAGCTGGCGGCGGCGCTTCCGGTCTCCGGTTCTGCCTATTCTTACACCTACGCCTCGATGGGCGAGGGCGCGGCCTGGGTGATGGGTCTGTTGCTGGTCCTGGAGTACGGCCTGGCGGCGTCAACGGTTTCGGTCGGCTGGTCTGGCTACTTCGTCAGCCTGATGCACGACTTCGGCGTCAATATCCCTGCAGCATTGCAGGCCGCGCCCGGGGTTCTGGTGAAAAACCACGAGGGGGTCGTGATCGGCACCGGGGTGGTCAATCTGCCCGCGATTGTGGTCATCGGCCTTGTGACCCTGCTGCTGGTGCGCGGCGTCACGGAGTCCACGGCGGTCAACAATGTCGTCGTCGCGATCAAGCTTACGGTCGTGATTGCGTTCATCGTTATTGGCTTCAGGTACATCGATGTCGCCAATTGGTCCCCGCTGATCCCCGCCGAGATCCCCGCGCGACCTGAGGGCACGTCCATGGACATCTGGAGCCAGATCGGGCGCGCGCTGGGTGACGTGATGACGGGCGACGACACATACAAGTACGGCATCGGCGGCGTCATTCACGCGGCGGCCGTGATCTTCTTCGCCTACCTGGGCTTTGAGGCAGTTTCCACCGCCGGCGCTGAGGCAAAGAACCCTGCCAAGGATATGCCCATCGGCATTCTTGGCGCCCTGATCATATGTACAGTTCTCTACATCCTCACCTGCGCCGTACTCGTGGGCATCGTGCCCTATGCACAATTGGACGTTCCAGCACCCATCGCGCTGGCCGCCGACCGAATGGGGCTGCCCTGGTTCGCGTTTCTGGTGAAGGTGGGGGCCATCGCCGGCCTGTCGTCGGTCATGCTGGTGCTGCTCTACGGCCAGACCCGGGTGTTCTACACCATGTCCCGCGACGGTCTGCTGCCCAAGTCTCTGTCGACCGTCCACAAGACGTTCAAGACGCCATGGATCAACACGCTGGTTGTCGGCGCGGCGGCGATGGGTGCGGCGGGATTCCTGTCCCTGGATGCGTTGTCTGATCTGTCCAATGTCGGCTCCCTGGCCGCGTTCGCCCTGGTTTGCATCACAGTGATGTACCTGCGCCGCAGCGACCCGGGTCTGGTGCGCCCCTTCCGGACGCCGCTGTTCCCCTTGGTGCCGATCCTTGGTGCCGTGATGTGTGGGGTGCTGCTGATGTCGCTGATGTCTGGCGAGCACACGCGGAACTTCTTCCTGCTTTATCTGGTGGTCGGGATTGCGGGTTACTTCCTCTACGGGATCCGCAAGTCCAACCTGGGTCGCGGCATCATCGTCACCGGCCATGAGGCCGCGCCGATGGAGCTGCCCCACAAACCGGATTGATCCTCATGCCCGACCTTGCCCATGGGCTTGGTTGGGCGGAACGTTCCGATGTTGCCAATCCATGAAGCCCTGCCGGCGCTGAAAACGGCGCTGGCGGACGGCGTTTCGGCGGTCCTCGTCGCGTCGCCGGGCGCTGGCAAGACGACTGTGGTGCCGCTCGAACTGCTACGCGAGCCCTGGCGGGCCGACGGCAGGATCATCGTCCTGGAGCCGCGACGCCTCGCCGCTCGCGCCGCCGCCGAACGCATGGCGGCCACTTTGGGCGAACCCATCGGTGAAACCGTCGGATTTCGTGTCCGGATGCAGTCGCGCGTATCGGCGCGAACCCGCATCGAGGTGGTCACCGAGGGCGTCTTCACCCGTATGATCCTGGCGGACCCGGAACTGGCCGGCGTCGCCTGTGTGATCTTCGATGAGTTCCACGAGCGCAGCCTCGATGCGGACCTCGGCCTGGCGCTGGCCATCGACGTCCAGCGCCTCCTGCGCGAAGATCTGCGCCTGCTGGTGATGTCGGCGACCCTGGATGGTGCTGCCGTAGCCCGCCTGCTGGACGGCGCGCCGGTGATCGAGAGTCAGGGGCGGATATTTCCGGTCGAGACGCTCTACCTCGGTCGCGACGACAGGCTCCGTCTGGAGGATCAGGTGGTCCGCGCGGTCGACAAGGCGCTGGCCGAACAATCCGGCAGTCTGCTGGTGTTCCTGCCCGGTCAGGGCGAGATCCTGCGCACCGCGGAGCGGCTGGCCGAGCGAAAACGCCCCTACGTCGAGATAGCCCCCCTCTACGGGGCTCTGGACCCGCGTGATCAGGATCGCGCGATCAAGCCCGCGCCGGATGGCGTGCGCAAGATCGTGCTTGCGACCTCCATCGCCGAAACCAGCCTGACTATCCAGGGTGTCCGCGTGGTGATTGACTGTGGTCTGGCCCGGGTGCCCCGCTTTGATCCGTCCAGCGGCCTGACCCGGCTGGCGACCGTCCGCGTGTCGCGCGCCGCCGCAGATCAGCGGCGAGGCCGGGCCGGGCGCACCGAGCCCGGGGCCTGCTACCGCCTGTGGGACGAGGCCGAAACCCGCGCGCTCCCGGCCTACGCTGATCCTGAAATCCTCGACGCAGACCTCTCGGGGCTCGCGCTCGACCTGGCCCGTTGGGGGGCAAAAGACGCCGCCGACCTGGCCTTTCTCGACCCGCCGCCCGCCGCCGCCTTCGCCGAGGCCCGCGCGCTGCTGGCCCGGCTTGAGGCGCTGGACGGGCTGGGCGTGCTGACCCCGCATGGTCGTGCCCTGTCCGCCGTGCCGCTACCGCCCCGCTTGGCGCACATGGTGCTGAAGGCCGCCGAAACGGGCCAAGCCCTGCGCGCCGCTCGCATCGCCGCCCTGGTCACTGAACGCGGGCTGGGCGGGCGCGACGCCGACCTGCGCCATCGCCTTGAAAGTCTGGACCGCGACCGCTCACCTCGTGCCCGCGACGCCAAGGTGCTCGCCGACCGCTGGACCAGTTTCGCGGGAAAGGCTGGCAAGGCCGAGCCGCTGTCCGATGGCCTGTTGCTGGCCTTCGCCTATCCCGAGCGCGTGGCCAGGGCGCGGGGTGGGCAGGGCGAGTTCCAGCTGGTCTCCGGCCGGGGCGCGTTCCTTGAGCCCACCGATGCCCTGGCCCGCGAACCCTGGCTGGCGGTGGCCGAACTGGGCGGCGGCGACCGTCGCGACCGCATCCTGCTTGCTGCGCCGCTGGATCCTGCCGAACTCGTGGCCTTCAAGGACCAGTTCGAGGTCGAGGAACGTCTGGATGAAAGCGGTGGCGGGCGGCTTCGCGGGAAACGCCTGACCCGTCTTGGCCGCCTGACCATCCGCGAGGAGATCCTCGAAAATCCGGACCCGGCGCTCATCGCGCACGCGCTGTCGGAGCGGGTTCGCCGCGAGGGTCTGGCCGCGCTCCCATGGTCGCCGGCGACCCAGGCCTGGCGCGAACGGCTGGCGTTTGTCAGGGCGAGCGACCCGGACTGGCCCGACCTCTCCGATGCCGTCCTGATCAACGCCCTCGACGACTGGCTTACGCCACTGCTGACCGGTGTCCGCGCCCTCACAGCCCTGAAACCCGACGCCCTGGACGGCACCGTCCGCACCCTTATCCCGTGGGACCTGCAACGCCGCCTCGATGCCGAGGCCCCGGCCCGCTGGACCGCTCCCACCGGCAACAGCTTCACCATCGACTACGCCGCCGAGGCCGGCCCCCGCGTCGATGTCCGCGTGCAGGAAGTATTCGGGATCGCGGTGCATCCCACCGTAGGCGGCGTGCCCCTGACCATGTCACTGCTTTCCCCGGGCCACCGCCCGATCCAGACCACCAAAGACCTGCCGGGCTTCTGGAAAGGCTCATGGAAAGACGTCCGCTCAGACATGCGTGGCCGCTATCCCAAACACGTCTGGCCCGAAGACCCGGCGACGGCGGTGCCGACGGCGCGTGCCAAGCCGAGAGGCAGATGAACGCAGACTTTGACCTACCCTGTCGCCGCGTAAATCATTACCCCGGTCGCCACCGACAGGTTCAGGCTGTCCGCCCGCCCGCGCATGGGGATCTTGACGTTGATGTCGCACAGCGCCGCCATGTCGGGGGTCAGGCCCTGTTGCTCGTTGCCCATCAGCACCATGACGGGCCTGGCGTAGGTGGCCTCGCGGTGGTCGACCTCTGCAGACAAAAGCGTGCCCACCACCGAACCTGGCCAACTCCCGCGCCAGGCGGCGAACTCGGCCTCCGACGCTACCGACAACGGCACAGCGAAGATCGAACCCATGGTCGCGCGGACCCCCTCTACGGAATAGGGATCACAGCACTCACCCACCAGAATCACCCCGCCGCAGCCGGCGGCGTCGGCGGTGCGGATGATCGTTCCCAGATTGCCGGGGTCCCGTACCCGGTGCAGGGCGACGAAACAGGCTGCCGACGTCGGATCAATGTCGGCCAGCGGCCTGAATACTTGCTGGAATACGCCGACCACCGCCTGCGGATTATCCCGCCGGGAGACCTTGGCCAGGATGTCCTGCGTAACTTCGATGACCTCGCCCCTGGCCTGAAGCGTGGCTCGGAGCGCGTTCTGCAGCAGGGGGTGGTCTGCGGCTCCCTGGCCGTACATCAGGATTTTCGGCGCGTGGCCGGTCTCGACGCCTTCGATGACGGTCTTCAGACCCTCGGCGACGAACAGACCGGTCTCGTCGCGCGCCTTGCGCATGTGCAGCGCCCGCACGGCCTTGACGGTCGGGTTGGTCAGGGATGTGACTGTGCGCGTGGTCATGCGGACCACCGGGCGTAGAAGCTCATGCCGATGGCCCGGTCGCCGCGGTCTTCGGTGAGTGCCAGTTCACCCCATTCAATCTGGCCACCGCGTGCCCCCAGTTGGTCGGCCAACAAACCGGCCAATGCTGGGCCGGAGATTCGTTCAGCGTAGGCATTGAGCACAAGGAATTTCGCATTTTCCGAAAGAAGTTCTGCACATAGAGCTACAAGCTCAGGTAAATTATCAAACAACCGCCAGACCTCGCCCGTGGGTCCGCGTCCATACTTGGGCGGGTCCAGAATGATCCCCTCATACTGCGACCCCCGTCGAACCTCGCGCTGGACATACTTGCGCGCATCCTCGGTGATCCAGCGGATTGGCCGGTCTTCCAGGCCTGACAGCGCCGCATTCTCCCGAGCCCAACCCACGGCCTTCTTTGAGGCGTCCACATGGGTCACCGCCGCGCCCGCTGCCGCCATAACCAGGCTGGCGACGCCGGTATAGCCGAACAGGTTCAGCACCCGCGGCGTACCGCCCGCGCCGCGTACCTGGGCGTCGAGCCATTCCCAGTTCGCCGCCTGCTCTGGAAAAAACGCCAGGTGACGGAACGCTGTGAACCGACCCTGGAACTTCACGTCGCGCCAGCCCAGTGGCCAACTGTCCTTCGGGCGGTCCCGGAACCGCCAGTTCCCCGCTTCATCATCATCGGTGGGGTCGAACACGGCGTCGGCGCTGTCCCAGTCGGCGACGGGCAGGCGAGGGGCCCACATCGCCTGGGGCTCGGGCCTGACGACCCGATAGGGGCCATAGCGCTCCAGCTTTCGACCCCCGCCGCTATCCAACAGGGCATAGTCTACCCAGCCGGTGGTGCGCATCACACCAGGCGTTTCGGCGATCCGGGGCGGGTTCATCCGATGACCTTGAAGCCGAACCGGACGCGCACGTCCAGCCCTGCAGATAAAGGCAGGTTTGCGGCTGTTTGTTGCTTACTTGTGACAAACGCTTGTCACGGCGGCCGATTTAGGGTCCGCTACCCCTGCTAATGAAGTTGGGAGGCTCCATGGGCATAGTCGCAACTGCGACGCGGAAAACCGCGCGCAAGGCGAAGGGTGACGGCCACCTGCGTAGGGCCGAGATCCTGATGGCCGCAGAACGCATCTTCATGGC
>JANORH010000474.1:0-2915 GCA_031415215.1 Alphaproteobacteria bacterium
TCCAATTCAACGATGTCAAAGACCGAGACTGGCTTTCGCCGGCCCCACTGTTTAGCGCCGGTGGTCGGCGGAGGCGGCTATCTAGTGACCGGCCTCTTTAGTGTCAATCGGGCTTTTCAGCTTTTGCGACAATTCCAAGAACTTCTTGGATCAGGCCGCAAAAATCACCCCAGGATGCCGAGAGGCTTCCCTCTTAGGTCCGTAGCGATTCGATTGAAGCTGGGGACTATAATCATTTCAGGCCGAATAACAAGCACCTTTCGGGGCCTGCCGTCCGTCTCGATTTGTAGTCCGTTCCCAGCGGGAGGCGGCTATCTAGTGGCCGTCTCCTTGAGTGTCAACCGATCCCTTTGCGGGGGATCACCGGCTGATCTCCGGGCGAACCGGATCTTCGCGCCGTGCCCTGCATCCAGGGCGGGAAGCATTCGCTTCATCGCCCCGTCAACGAGACGGTTGGACGCCCCAGACATTGGAACTTCGAACGAAAATTCAAAGACTTGCGTCCCTGCCTTTTCCTTCGCCGCCCCCGCATCTCAAGCGGAGGCGGCTATCTATTCGGGGGTGAGGGTGCCGTCAACAGCCGATGGAAAAGAATCAACTGACATAGCGCGGCATTGCGCCGCCTTGCGTACCCCGGCCCTGCCCTGCACAGTCCAGGTCGGGAGGCGCCAATGCTGTCTCAACGGGCCAGATACGCCTTGCGGGCGCTGATCGCGCTTGCACGAAACGACGGCGGGCAGCTGAGCGCCGGAGAACTTTCCACGCGGGCCGATGCGCCGCGCAAGTTCCTCGAGGCCATACTGCTGGAACTGTCGCACGGACAGATCGTGGTCAGTCGCCGGGGCAAATACGGCGGGTACACGCTCGCGCGGGGCCCCTCGGAGATCACCTTCGCCGAAGTCATCCGCATCACGGACGGTCCCCTCGCCCTGGCACCCTGCGTCAGTCCACGCCTGGACTTCCGGAAATGCGCTGACTGTCCGGACTTCGATACCTGCTGCCTGCGCGACGCGCTCCGCAAGGCGCGCGACGCCACAGCCGATGTCCTGGAAGCCTATACCCTGGCCCAGGCGGCTGGCACCGGCATCGAACCCGCGGCAATGGGCGGTTCAGGAGATGACCGGCCGACTCAGCTGGCCGCGATATAGGCCTTCAGCCCGTCAGCCTCGGCCTCAACCTCGGAAATCTTGAACTTCACCAGATCCCCGATGGATACAATGCCCACCAGCTTGTCGGCCTTGCAGACCGGAAGATGGCGGATACGCCGGTCGGTCATGCGACTGAGCAGGGAATCAACCGTCTCCCCCGGATCGGCGAACAGGACGTTGCCGGTCATATAGTCTGACACCGGCTTCTTCAGCGCTGACGGGCCATGCGACGCCACGGCGCGAACGATGTCGCGCTCCGAGACGATACCGACCACTCGATCAGCTTCCAGCACGACCAGCGCACCGATGCCTTTCGTATGGAGCAACTCGGCGACGAGGCCGACAATATCCGCAGGCTTGATCGTAAAGACCGTCGCGCCTTTGGTTCGGAGAATCTGCGAGACCAGCATGGGGCCCCCTGTTCTCTTGATGGGACCACACCGTCGCGCAGTTTCAGGCCCGACACAATGCACGTGCCGGTCACTCACGCGTGAGCAGGCCTACTTGCGCCCCACCGCCCAGGCGAAGGGTCCAATCAACAACACGCCGGCAACAAACCCTGCCAGGTGTGCTTCCCAGCCGACCGCGCCCAGCCCACCGCCTGGAACCGCCAGCCCGCCGGCGACGGCCATGATGATGTTGACGATCAGCCAGCCGAACCCCATCCCGGCCACAGCTCGGGAAAACACTGGCCCGACGCGTCCATTGCCCCCGATCAACCGCGCGGCCGCGCCCATCAGTCCCGAGGCCGCCCCTGACGCCCCGATCAACGACGTCTCCTGCCCCCAGTGCAGCGCGGCAAACCCCAGACACGCCAGCACCCCGCAGAACAGATAGAACAGGAAAAAGTCGATCGCCCCGCCCGGCTGCGGCCCAAAGAACCGCGCCACCGGAGCCCCGAAGGCCAGGATGAAGGCGGCGTTCATCAGCGCGTGCGCCCAGTTGCCGTGCACGAAGAGCGAGCTGAGCAAACCCGATGGATGCCCCAGCAACAGCTCGGCCGGCGAAAACCCCAGCAGCGCGGATACGCCATCCAGCGGAAACCGGCTCTGGATCAGATAGGCGACGATGATCCCCACCGTCAGCACCACCACCGGCCATGGCGCATTGACCAACGACTCCTGCGGCTGCGGTTGCGTCGGGTCTCCGGGCAATTGCGACTGGCCCTGGCCGGGTGAGATTATGTCGGAATAGTCTTTGCTCATCTGAGCGCTATGTAGTCGGTGTCGGGGTCTGGCGCGAGAGGCATCAAGAACCGGCCTTGCCGTCGCCATAGAGCTTGGCAATGGTGCGCCGCAGAGTTGAACTCCATCAGGCTATATCAATGACCCGTCCTTTCGGCGCCGCCACCGCGCTCGCCGCCGCTCTTTTCCTCGCGTTTTCGCCGGCTGCGGCTCAAACCCCCTCTGGACCAGCGATCGGACAGTGGCCCCAGGCGGTCTCCGATCTGAAAGCCGACCCGGCCGTCCACTTCGGCGCGCTGCCGAACGGCATGCGTTATGCCATCCGCAAGCAGTCGGTCCCTGCCGGTCAGGCCGCGCTTCGCCTCTGGTTTGACACCGGGTCGCTGATGGAAACCGACGGCCAACAGGGTCTCGCCCACTTCCTGGAACATATGGCCTTCAACGGATCGAAGGAGGTCAAGGAAGGCGAGATGATCAAGATCCTCGAACGCCTGGGTCTGGCGTTCGGCGCCGACACCAACGCCTCCACCGGGTTTTCCGAAACAATCTACAAGCTGGACCTGCCGCGCACCGATGCCGAGAC
>JANORH010000475.1:0-2623 GCA_031415215.1 Alphaproteobacteria bacterium
ACATGACCGTGCTGGATATCGGCGGCAACATCGGCCTCTACAGCCTGATCGCCGCCCATCACTGTCCCGGCGGTCAGGTGATCGCCTTTGAGCCCGAGGCGCGAAATGCCAGCATTCTCGAGGCCATGGCCAGAGCCAACGTCTTCAACCACCTGCAGGTGATCAACGCGGGCGCAGGGGCCATCACCGGCGACGCGACCCTCTATCTCGACCCCGACAACAAGGGAAAACACTCCCTCGTTCGCGATGGGGCCAATCAACGATTGACGACAATCCCGTTGGTGACCGTGGATGACATTGTCGCGAGCCGAAAACTGGCCCGGGTCGACGCGGTGAAGATCGATGTGGAAGGCTGGGAGGATCAGGTGCTGCTGGGTATGGCAAACGTGCTGGCCCGTGATCACCCGGCCCTCTTGTTCGAGTTCGCGCCGGTGCGCATCCGGCTGGCGGGGGATGATCCCGAACGCATGCTGAAACGTCTGATCGATCTTGGCTACGTCGTATCGGAGCTGGACGAGGCCGATGGCGCGCAGCGGCCCATCGGCGATCTGGACGGGTTCCTGACCCGGTTCACCCACCGCGACGCCTATCGCAACCTGCTGGCCGTCTGGCCGCAGGCGCGGGGCTGAGCCATGGAGCGCCACACCTACGACCGCATGCGTGCTCTGGAACAGACCCACTGGTGTACGCCGCCCGGCGGCAGATCCTGGCGGGCGAGATCCGGCGGCTGCCACTCCCCGAAGTGGCCCGGATCGTCGAGGTCGGCTGCGGTGCCGGCGGCAATCTGGACCTGCTGACCGGCTTTGGCGACGTTCAGGGCGTCGAGCCGGATCCTGACTCGCGCGCCTATGCCGCCGCCCGCTCCGGCCTGACCATCCAGAGCGGCCTGTTGCCAGACGGCCTGCCCGATCTGGGCGAGCCCTTCGATCTGGTCGCCGCCTTTGATGTGATCGAGCACGTGGACGACGATGTCGGGGCCGTAGCGGCGCTGGCGCGACATCTGAAGCCCGGCGGTTTCCTGGTGACGACCGTCCCGGCCAACGCCTGGCTGTGGAGCGAGCACGACGCCCAGCACCACCACAAGCGCCGCTACCGGCTGGCGGACTACCGCGCCCTGTTCCAGGCTGCGGGTCTGAAGGTTCGCCGCGCCTCGCACTTCAATACCGTGCTGTTCCCGCTGATCGCCGCCGCGCGCTTGGCCAAGGCGGTGGCGCGTCTGCCAGGCGGCGATGAAGATGCCCACCCGTCGCCCGCCGTCAACGCCCTGCTACGCGGCCTGTTCGCCACAGAGCAGCACCTGCTCAAGGTCACCGACCTGCCGTTCGGCGTCTCGATCCTGCTGGTCGCCCAACGCCCGCAGTGAGCACATTGATTAGACCCGACCTGGTCCCCACATAGGTGTGATCCGATCAGACCGTGCCAACGCCGGGCGGTGTGATGGGAGAGTCGCTTTTCGAGGACTCTTTCGATGAACCGTGGCCTGATTTTCGACAGCCCCTTTCTTCTGGGCTTCGAACACACCCGAATTCTGATCGAGCGCGCCGCCAAAGCCGCTGCCGAAACCTATCCGCCCTACAACGTCGAGGATCGCGGCGACGGCGGCCTGCGGATCAGCCTTGCCGTGGCCGGTTTCTCACCCGACCAGCTGCAGGTCACGGTCGAGGATCGTCAACTGGTGATCGCCGGAAAACGCGACGCCGCTCCGGGCAAGGCCGATGAGGCCTTCCTGCATCGCGGCATCGCCGCCCGAGGCTTCATCCGCAGCTTCGTGCTGGCCGACGGCATGGAGGTTGAGGACGCTACACTGGAACACGGCCTGCTGCACATCGATCTGGCCCGACCCGAACCGCAAAAGCGGGTCCACGCCATTCCCATCCGCACGCTCGCCTGAGCGCACGTCAAAGCGGATTTTTGAGTTTCAACGGAGGTGGTCTTGATGACACCGATGCTTTCAACCGAAGCCTTTGCCGCACTTGGCGGGCCTGACCTGGTCTATGTGCGTCCGATCCGGGCAGCCGAAATTCTGGCCAGCGTCCCCTCAATCCAGATCGAAGGCGATCTGGTACCCGACCAGATCCTCTATGCCGTTCACCGCGCAAATGGAGAGCGACTGGCCGTGTTGACCGACAAGAACGCCGCCATGGCCGCCGCATTGGCCCACGAACTGGCCCCGGTCTCGGTGCATTAGGAGCCTGTCTGAGTAATCGCGGAATCAAAATGGCCCGTCATCCCGCGGCTTGTCCGCGGGACCCATCCATCCGCTCGCGCACGCCTCGACATGGGTCCCGCGGACAAGCCGCGGGATGACGGCGCTGGGCAGAGCCGTTTTGCCACACGCAACTCCAGGGGACAGAACCTGACATTGGAGGCCCGTTGGGACCGCTTGGCGAAGGTCCGCTTGAGCGCACGCAGCCAATCAACGGATTCGACCAACTCGGACATTTACCGCTCAACGTGCCCATACTACGTTGACTCTGCCCTAAGAGGCTGACCGGAAAAGAAGTTGGGTGAAACCAGTCGGTTGTGATTCTGTTGAAGGTGCGAGCCATCAACGGAATTTGACATGTGGACTGAGATCACCCGGCGCAAGCATGCCCGAAAGGGCCTGCGGTATTCAAGCGAT
>JANORH010000476.1:0-4027 GCA_031415215.1 Alphaproteobacteria bacterium
GAAGACGGTGGTGAACAGGCTCTCGCCGGTGACGAGGCGTTTTCCGGCCCCCAGCAGCTTGCCCATGAAGCCGCCGCCGCCCTCGCCCGAGCCGTCGCCGAACACGGTGGTCATGCCGACAGTCGCGTCTTTCCAGACCAGAGCACCGGCCTCGGCCACGGCGCTCTCGCCCGCGTCGAGTTCGATTTCGAGGAACTGGAGTTCCTGGCCCTTGATCTCGAAGTCGATGTCGTCGGCGACGCTGGCGTCGCGCTGATGGGTCCAGGGGCTTTCGGTCATGGTGGTGTTCCTTCTGCGCTCAAGGTTCAGGTGTGGTCCGGGTCCGGCCGATAGCTGACCCCGGTCAGATAGAGCCCGTCCGACGGGGCGACCGGGCCGCAGGCGCGGCGATCCTTCGCGGCCAGCGCCGCCGCCACATCGGCCTTGGTCCAGCGCCCGACGCCGACTTCAGTCAAGGTGCCGGCCATTGAGCGGACCTGGCGATGCAGGAACGAGCGGGAGGCGAACTCCAGAATTACCTCGTCGGCCTCGCGGCGCACGGTGGCGACGTCGAGGGTTTTCATCGGCGACTTCGCCTGACAGGCCAGATCGCGGAAGGTGGTGAAGTCGTGGTGGCCGATCAGCACCTGCGCGGCGGCGTGCATCGCGTCGGCGTCCAGTGGCTTTTTCACGTGCCACACCCGGCCCTGATCCAGCGCCGGGGGGCTCATGCGATTGAGGATGCGGTAGCGATAGCGGCGCTCTGTGGCGGAAAAACGGGCGTGCCAGCCCGGCGGTGCGATGGAAGCGTCCAGCACGCCGATCGGTTGCGGGACCAGATGGGCGTTCAGCGCATTGCGCACGGTTTCGGGCGGCCAGTCCTTGGTCAGATCGATGTGCACCACCTGGCCCGTGGCGTGGACGCCGGCGTCGGTGCGGCCTGCGGAACTGACCCGCACGTCCTCACCGCAGAAGCCCAGCACGGCGGTCTCAAGAGCACCCTGCACGGAGGCCAGACCAGGCTGGGCCTGATAGCCGTGATAGCGGCCGCCGTCATATTCAATGGTCAGGCGGTAGCGCGGCATCAGCTTAACCGCGTGCCGGCGGGGACGGGTGTACCGCGCAGGAAAACCTCGGCGTCCTGCGGCCCACGGCCTTCGCGCTGGACCTTCAACAGGCGCACGGCACCTTCGCAGGTCGCCACCAGCAGGCGGTCGTCCAGGGTGACACCGGGGGTGCCGGATTGGTATTCATACGCCGACAGCAGGGCCTTGACCCGAACGGGTCCCTTGTCGGAGGGCAGCTCAAACCAGGCGCCGGGAGCGGGCGACATGCCGCGGATCTTGGCGTCCAGCCCGGGGCCGGGCTTTGTCCAGTCCAGCCGCGCGTGCCGGGGGCGGAGTTTCTTCGCGTAGGTGACGCCGTCCTCGACCTGGGGCGTTTCAACCGCGCGGCCAGCGGCGATGTCGCCCAGGGTTCTGACGATCAGATCGGCCCCCGCAGCGGCCATCCGGTCGTGCAGGGTACCGGCGGTTTCCAGTGCGTCGATGCGCAGCGTGGCGGTGGACAGGATCGGACCCTCATCCAGCCCCTCGGTCATCCGCATGACCTGTACGCCGGTGACCGTATCGCGTGCCATGATCGCCCGCTGGATCGGTGCGGCACCCCTCCAGCGGGGCAGCAGCGAGCCGTGGACGTTGAACGATCCCAGTCGGGGCGCGTCGAGAACGGCAGCCGGCAGGATCTGGCCGAACGCCACCACCACGGCGGCGTCCAGGTTCAAGGCGGCGAACGCGGCGATCTCGGCCGGGTCGCGCATGGAGGCCGGCGTGCGGACTGCGATGCCGTGGCTGTCGGCGAAGGCGTGGACCGGCGAGGGCTTCAGCTCATGCCCGCGTCCCCGCGGGGCCGGCGGTTGGGAATAGACGCAGACGACCTCATGGCCCGCCGCCACGATGGCGGCCAAGGCCGAGACGGCGAAATCAGGGGTGCCGAGGAAGGCGAGACGCATGGCGAGGGTTTAGCGCGCGGGCAGGGTCGGCGTCGAGGTTCAGGCCCGGACCAGCTTCTTGACCTTCTTGATGGCCTGCTCGCGCTTCAGGCGTGACAAGTGGTCGATGAACAGCACGCCGTCCAGGTGATCCATCTCGTGCTGGATGCAGACGGCGAACATGCCCTCGGCATCTTCCTCGACGGGTTCGCCCCGGTAGTTGAGATATTTCAGCTTCACGCGGGCCGGGCGTTCGACCTCGTCGTAATACTCAGGCACCGACAGGCAGCCCTCCTCATAGGGCAGGGTGTCGTCTGAGGCCCAGAGGATCTCGGGGTTGACGAAATAGCGCGGTTCCGGGGGCTCGTCTTTTTGGGCCAGATCCATGACGATCACCCGCTGGGCCACGCCGATCTGAATGGCGGCCAGGCCGATGCCGGGTGCGTCGTACATCGTCTCCAGCATGTCATCCATCAGGGCGCGCAGCGCATCGTCGACCACGGCGGCGGGCTTCGACACCTGTTTCAGGACAGGGTGGGGGACAACAAGGATATCACGGACGGCCATGGCGCGGACGTAAGGTCACCGTGAGCGGGCGTCAAGGTTAGGCGTGGCGGGTGGGGGTATCCCGCATCTTCAAACTCGCTTGCCCCTACCCCTCATCCCCCGCCACCAACCGCACCGGCGGGGTCTCGGCGGAGGACAGTTTGGCCAGGGGGCGGATGGCGCTTTCCAGCGGCTCCAGCGTTTCCACGGCCTTGCCCTGGTGCTCGACCTTGAGGTCTTCGAAGCGGCGGGCCTGGGTCAGGACCTGGGTTTCCAGCGAACCCACGAACTGGTTGTAGCGGCCGACGGCGGCCTCCAGCGCCTTGCCGACGGAATTGGCGTGGCCGCCCATCACGGCGATGCGCTTGTAGAGCTCGCGGCCCAGTTCGGCGATCTTCTGGGCGTTGGCGGCCTGTTCTTCGACGCGCCAGCCGTAAACTACCGCCTTGCAGAGCGCGAACAGGGTGGAAGGCGTGACGATCACCACCCGCTTGTCCATGGCCTCGTTCATCAGGTTGGGCTCGCGGTCCAGGGCGGCGGCGAGTGCCGAATCCAGCGGCACGAACATGGCCACGAAGTCTGGCGAGGCGTCGAACTGGTCCCAATAAGCCTTGGCCGACAATCCGGAAATGTGGCTGCGGACGCTCTGTACATGGCGCATCCCGGCGGCGTCACGCCCGAAGTCGTCAACAGCTTCCTGAATTTCAAGGAAGGCGTTCAGGGAGCATTTGGCGTCGATCACGAACAACGCGCCGCCCGGCAGGCGCACCGTCACGTCAGGGCGGCGGCGGCCCTCATCGGTGTCGGTGGAAGTCTGTTCATCAAAATCGTAGCGGTTGGAGAGGCCGGCAGCCTCCAGTACATTGCGCAGGGTCTGCTCGCCCCAGCGGCCTTGCACGCCCGCACCTCTACGCAGCGCACTGGACAGCTTGCGGGCCTCGTCCTGGGTGGCGGTGGCCGCCTGCAGCATCTGGGCGATCTGTTCTTTCAGGCCCCCGGTTTCCTCGGCGCGCTGTTTTTCGACGGCGGTCACCTGTTCCTGGAACTTGAGCAGGGTGTCGGCGACGGGCTTCAGCTGGGCCTCAAGGCGGGCCTGGGCCAGTTGCTCGCGACCCCGCACCACCTCGTCGTTCTTGCGCAGGATTTCCTCGGCGACGCTGGCGGCGGACTGGGTCAGTTGCGCGCGAACCAGCTCGCCCTGTTCCTGCAACATGCCGATGCGCGCCTCCGCCGTCGCGGCCCGCAACCGCTCCTTCAGCGCCCAGGCGATGGCGGCTGCTGCAATGAGGGCGAGGACGATTGCGAGGATCAACATGCCGTTCATGCTGTGTTCCTAACGGGTTTGGTGAGTCGCGGCCAGTCCGAACCCTGAGAGGCTGACCGGAAAAGAAGTTGGGTGAAACCAGTCGGTTGTGATTCTGTTGAAGGTGCGAGCCATCAACGGAATTTGACATGTGGACTGAGATCACCCGGCGCAAGCATGCCCGAAAGGGCCTGCGGTATTCAAGCGAT
>JANORH010000477.1:0-2424 GCA_031415215.1 Alphaproteobacteria bacterium
GGCCGCGAACGTGAACGACGGGCAGAACACCGCGTCGCCGGGCCCGATCCCCCAGGCCATCAGCGGCAGGATCAGCGCCTCGGTGCCGGAGCCGCAGGTCAGGGCATGGGCTGCCCCGCCAAAGGCGCAGAGCTCGGCCTCCAGCCGGGTGACCTCGGGACCCATGATGTAGGCGCCGGACCGCACCACCTTGAGGATCGCGTCCTCAAGCGGCTGGCCAAGACGCGCGCGCTGGGCCTGCAGATCGATAAAGGGAATCATGGGGCCAGCTTATGCCCTGTGTCGGTGATCAGCGCCAAAACACGCTTGGTGACGGCGTGTTGCGCGTCAGGCCCGGGTCATTGTCGCCGGGCCGAACATCGCCGGATCGGTCACAGTGTCGCGACCCGATTCAACTCGCCCGGCCAGGCGTCGCAGCCAGCCCGGATGGTCGGCAAGGGTCAGCGACAGGTCATGCCAACCTTTGGACCCCGCCAGCGCCCAGGTGTTTGTCACCGTCGCACCGGATGCCACGGTGACCGCCCAGGGCTTGTGCTCATAGGCGTTGGCGACGGCCCGAACGGACAGAGGCCCGGCCCCCGCGTTGCGCAGAGTCATGGTCAACTTCAACGCCTTGCGATCGAACGTCGTGGTGACCGTGAGACCGGGATCAGCAGCGCCCCGGAACTGGCGGTGGAAGCCGTTCGGCCCCAGAAGCCAGAAGTCATAGCCACTCGCCGCCAACGACCAGGAGGCTGAAAATCTGTCATAGGCGCTCAGCGTATAGCGGCGCGGCGGCGGGGATAAATCGTTCAGATCGTAGACATGGATCACCGCAGCCGCGACGCCGGCGTTGGCGAAATCGATCTTCGCAGCGCCATCAACGATGGCCACCGAGGCATCCAGTTCATAAGGCAGCGCACGCGACAGGCGGACCCCGGCGGCCTGCACCGGCGGCGTCAGGGTGGTCGGCGTCGGTGGCCGGGTGGTCTTGCCCAACGCCGCTGTTCGTGCCGCCAGATCGCGGGTGGCCGGCAACTTCGGCGGGGTCCGCTCGCGGTTGGGCGTCTTGAAATCGAAGCAGGAGGTGAGATCTCCGCAAACCGCGCGCCGCCAGCTGGAAATCTCGGGGGACGCCACCCCGAACCGGGTTTCGAGGAATCGAATGACGGAGGTGTGGTCGAACACCTGGGAGTTGACCCAGCCACCCCGGCTCCAGGGCGAGATCACATACATCGGCACACGCGGCCCCAGGCCATAGGGCCGTCCCCGGTAGGTCGCTACATCGATGGACTCAGCCGGGTTGGGAACCACGTGATGCTCCCCGGCCAGGTCGATGCTGGACGCGCCGATCAGGTCACCGGATGCGTCGCGCGACGGCGGGGCGGGCGGCGGCATGTGATCGAAAAAGCCGTCGTTCTCGTCGAACATCACCAGCAGGACAGTTTTGGCCCATACCACCGGATTGGCGGTCAGGGCGTCCAGCACCCGGGCGGTATAGTCGCCGCCTTGTGCCGGGCTGGAGGGATCAGGGTGCTCGGAATCCTTGGCGCCCGCCACGATCCAGGACACCTGCGGCATCGCGTCCGCCATCACGTCGGTCGTCAGGCGATGAAGGCTGTGGGTCGACAGCCCTTCCTGCGCCAACGCCGCGTTGGACCCTGGAACCTTGTCATAAGCGGCGCGAAACGCGGCGAATCCTTCCAGTGGGTTGTCACTGAAGTTGTCGGCCATGTCCTGATAGACCCGCCAGCTGACCCCCGCCGCTTGCAGTCGCTCGGGATAGGTCTTCCACGTGTAGGCGGTTTTGGGTCCGCCCTTTTGCGGCAGGCTGTCGTGGGAATTGCTGAGCGACGGGCCGCCGTCCAGCCCCGCCGGGTCATGCGTGCCCGTAAACAAAAACAGGCGGTTGGTGTTGGTACCGACCTGCATTGCGCAGTGATAGGCGTCACAGACCGTAAAGGTATCGGCCAGCGCGTACTGGAACGGCAGGTCCTCGGCCTGGAAATATCCCATGGAATGGGGTCGTTTGGCCGCCGGCCAATCGGCCATCCGGCCCTGGTCCCAGGCGGCCTGGGCGTCGGTCCAGTTGTGGGGCGTGCCCGCCACGCGCATGTGCGCAAAGGTCTGGGTGGTGTTCAGGGGAAAAGGGGCAATGTGGGGCGGCTGGGTGCCCGGCGCGTTGGCCTGTGTCCAGACTGTGCGGCCGCCCGGCAGTGGAATCGGGAAGCGGTCGGCAAACCCCCGAACCCCGTTCATCGCCCCGAAGTAGTGATCAAAGCTGCGGTTTTCCTGCATCAGGATCACCACATGCTCGACGTCTTTGATCGTGCCGGTGCGCACGCGGGCATTGATGCCCGCAGCCCGCGCAATGGCGGCGGGCAATGCGGCACTTGCGGTGGCGGCGATCAGCAGTCGGCGGCGATCAAGCATGGGGTCCCCTAC
>JANORH010000478.1:0-1909 GCA_031415215.1 Alphaproteobacteria bacterium
GATGCTGGCAACCCAGGCCGGTCGACCTGACGCGGTTCTGATCACCGACCACGGCGAGGCGGAGGCCGCACAAGTGACGGCAGAGAGGGTCGAGCATGCCACTGAACCCCAGATCCTCGGCACCGATCCCGGCGGGTTGCAGCGCCTGTCGCTTTCCGAGTTGGCCTACAACAGCGCGCTTCGCAAGCGCGAGCCTCCCGTGCTGGTTCGGCTGACCGCCGATAACGTGCGCGCCGTGGAGGCCCGAACCTTTGCCGGATCCTACAAGGGCGTCACCGATGTCGTCACCAAGTACTGGTGGCCTGTGCCAGCCCGCATCGTGACCCGTTGGTGTGCTGTGGCATGATTACGCCCCAACCATGTGAAATTCTTGGGTTTTCTGTTGGTTCTGGCCGCCTTCTGGTTGTTCTGGGAGGGGCAATTCGGGTGGGGATTGGTCTGCGCGTGGATCATGACGTTTCTGGACACGGTTGACGGCAAGCTGGCTCGCGTCACGCTGACGTCGTCGGCGATTGGCAATATCTTTGACCACGGCATCGATCTGGTTCACCCGCCGTTCTGGTGGTTCGCCTGGTATGTCGGCTGCCAGCAGATCGGGCACCCGACGCCGTGG
This sequence comes from Alphaproteobacteria bacterium, assembly GCA_031415215.1. Classification (GTDB taxonomy): domain Bacteria; phylum Pseudomonadota; class Alphaproteobacteria; order Caulobacterales; family Caulobacteraceae; genus Phenylobacterium. The sequence goes on from JANORH010000478.1 coordinate 614, forward strand.
CCAGAACTCTGCCTGGCCGTGATCCTTGGTGGCTACGTGCTGCAGCGGGTCGAGGAGGGGGTCTTCGTGCGTCTGTTTGGCTTCCACGTGCATGCGTGGCGCCCATTCGACAGTTTCTTCCGGCTCATTACCGCGCGTCGCAACCCGAACCTGCTGATCCTTACGCCAGCTTGGCTGGTTGGATATCCTGAGATCGGGCTATTCCTCGTTGCGGTGTGGACGGCGGTCTGTCTGGTCGTCCACGGGGCTCAGGTGGTCCAGGCGATGATCATGGGACGCGCCCGCGTGGTTTCCTGGCTGTCGGTGTGAACCGGGTCGGTCTGATCTGGAATCAGAACAGCCACCGCAATCAGAGCGGCGGGCGCGGCCCGGTGCCGGACAACGTGCTGGAAGTGGTGCCTGAGGATCCTGCCCAGCTTTTTCCCGCGCTACGCCGTTTCGCTGCTGAAGGCGTTGATCTGGTGGTAATTGACGGCGGCGACGGCACCGTGCGCGAGGTGATTACGCGGCTGCCGGAAGCCTATGGCGGGCGAATGCCTCGCCTCGCTGTGGTCCCGAACGGCAAGACCAATGCCCTGGCGATAGACATCGGAACGCCCCTCGGAACGACCCTGGAACAACTGCTGGACTCGGCAAAAGCGGATAATCCGGTCAAGCGCCGCCACTGTCTTGAGATCGTTCGGCCGGGCCAGGCCATGCCTGAGCGGCGAGGGTTCCTGTTCGGATTGGGGGCCTTCGTGCGTGGCACCAATCTGGCGCAGACAAATCACGGCCTTGGCCTCTTCGACAATGCCGCCATCGGCGTGACGATGGTCGGAGCCGCTGCGTGGACGTTTCTGGGGGGTCCGACCAATCCGTGGCGACGCGGAGAACCGATGTCTGTGTCGATTGCAGGCCAGGCCGAGCGGTCGTGGTTCCTGGTGCTGGCCTCGACGCTGAAACGTCTGCCGCTGGGCGTGAAACCGTTTGGAGCGCCTCGGGAAGGGCTGAAGGTTCTGGCGATCGCCGCGCCCCCGCATCGCTTTGCCCGTGCCCTGCCGATACTGCTGCGTGGTGACACGGCGCCTTGGTTCAGAGAGTCCGGCTATTACCAGGAAGACCTGCCGACCTTCGACGTGATGCTTCAGGGCAGTTACGTCCTTGATGGCGAGATTTATGAGGGCGGCAGCCTTTCTGTTCGGCAGGGTCCGCTACTGGAGTTCGTAGTCCCGTGACCGGCGAGCTAAGCGCACGTCTGGAGGTCGAGCTGGCGTCTGCGGCCCCGGACGCGGTGGTCAGGCTGGCGGCGTCGCTGGC
>JANORH010000479.1:0-1799 GCA_031415215.1 Alphaproteobacteria bacterium
CGCAGACCAGCGCCGGCACCCGCGACTTCGGATTGACCGCCAGGTACTCCGGCTTGCGCTGTTCATTCTCGGCGAAGTTCAGCCGCACCACCTCGAAGGGCGCGCCGGCCTCCTCCAGGGCGATCTCGCAGGCCAGACCAATGGTTCCACGTCCGGTGAACAGTTTCAGCATGATGTTCCTCGTCTCTCGCGATATCGATAGCCGCGAACAGGGGTGGCGAACAACCGATGACCGAGACTGTTGGGCTTCCCGCCAACCGCCTGCGCTCGATCCTGGCCGGGTCGGCGGGCAATCTGGTCGAGAGCTTCGACTGGTTCGTCTATGCGGCGTTCGGCCTCTATTTCTCCAGGGTGTTTTTCCCCGAGGGCGATCGAACGGCCCAGCTGTTGAGCACAGCCGCCGTCTTTGGCGTCGGGTTCATGGCGCGGCCAGTCGGGGCCTGGCTGATGGGTCTCTACGGCGATCGGGTGGGCCGCAAGACCGCGATGGTCGCGGCGGTGGCCCTGATGTGCGCCGGCTCGTTGCTGATCGCGGTCTGTCCGGGTCAGGCGCAGATCGGCGTGGCCGCCCCGGCCATCCTGGTGTTCGCCCGCATCCTGCAGGGGATCAGCATGGGCGGCGAATACGGCGTCAGCGCCACCTATCTCGCCGAGATGGCCAGCCGGAAGAACCGCGGCTTCTGGTCCGGCATCTTCTACTCCACGCTGATCGGAGGCCAGCTGCTGGCGATGGGCGTGCTGCTGACGCTGACCGCCGTTCTGTCGCCGGAGGCCATGCAGGCCTGGGGGTGGCGCGTGCCGTTCTTCATGGGCGGCGGCCTGGCCGTCGCAGTGTTCTGGCTCCGGCGCGGTATGGATGAGACGCCGTCATTCCAGGCACGCACGGGTCCGAAGGCCACGACCTGGGGCCTGATCCGCAGCCACCCGCGCGAGGCCCTGACGGTGATCGGCCTGACCGCCGGTGGCACGCTGGCCTATTACACCTACACGACCTACATCCAGAAGTTCCTGGTCAACACCTCGGGGTTCACCAAGGATCAGGCCAATCTGATTACCGCTGGAGGACTGGCGGTGTTCATGCTGATCCAGCCGCTGATGGGGGCCTTGTCGGACCGGGTCGGGCGGCGCGCCATCCTGATGAGCTTTGGCGTGCTGGGCGCCGCCATGACCTGGCCGATGCTGTCGACGCTGGCCGGGACCCGCGATCCGTGGCTGGCCTTTGCCCTGGTGACCGGCGCGCTGGTGGTGGTCTCGGCCTATTCCTCGGTGAACGCGGTGGTGAAGGCCGAGCTGTTCCCCACCGAGGTCCGGGCGCTGGGCGTGGCCCTGCCCTATTCCCTGGCCAACGCCGCGTTCGGTGGCACGGCGGAGTATGTGGCGCTGGCGTTCAAACAGGCCGGCAACGAGACCTGGTTCTTCACCTACGTCACCGTGGTGATCGCCGGCTCACTGGCGGTCTATGTGTTGATGCGCGACACGCGGAAGCATAGCCGGATTGTGGAGGATTGAGGCCGCTTGACCCCTACTCGTCCTTGACGCGCTTTTTGCGGAACGAGGGGTTCAGCACCTTTTTGCGCAGGCGGATGGACTTCGGCGTCACCTCGACCAGTTCGTCCTCGTCGATATAGGCGATGGCCTGTTCCAGGGTCATCCGGCGCGGCGGGGTCAGGCGCACCGCCTCGTCCTTGCCGGACGCGCGGATGTTGTTGAGCGCCTTGGCCTTCATCGGATTGACGTCGAGGTCGTCGGAGCGGGAATTCTCCCCGATGATCATACCCTGGTAGGTCTTCTCGCCGCCG
>JANORH010000480.1:0-10470 GCA_031415215.1 Alphaproteobacteria bacterium
CGCCGGGACCCGGCCGTACTTGCACATGGCCTCGGCTGACATAGGCGTACAGCGTCTGGGCGCGCACCCCCAGGCGGTCGCGGGCCTCTTCGGCGGAGATCCAGTCAGGCGAAGACATTTATATTGATCACATTGATCAAGATTGACGCCGAGATACTGGCGGCGTTTCCCTGCTCGCACAAGTGAGTAGGAGATTGTGATGTCAGATGGATTGGAAGGCGTCGTGGCCGCCGAAACGGTGCTGTCCGAGGTGGACGGTGCTGCCGGGGTCCTGATCATTCGTGGCCGATCGCTGGACGAGCTGGCCGGGCCCGCGCGGTTCGAGGACGTCGTGGCCCTGTTGTTCGAGGGCTTTTACCTGGATCTGCCTGCTGATGTGCCGGCTGCCTTGGGTAAGGCGCGCGTGGACGTGTTCGCCGAGGTGTCGGCGCTGGATACCGGCCTGCTGGACCGGACGCCCATTGAGGCCATGCGAGCATTGACCGCCCGGTTGGCCGACGGCGATGACACCGAGGTTGCGTTCCGACTGCTCGCGGCCCCTGCTGTGTTCACCGCCGCTGTGGTGCGCGCCCAGTCCGGCGAGGCACCGGTCGCGCCGGACCCCACGCTCAGCCACGCCGCCGACATCCTGCGAATGCTGCGCGGCAAGCCGGGGACCAAGGCTGAGGCCGACGCGCTGGACACCTATCTGGTCACCGTCGCCGACCACGGACTGAACGCCTCGACCTTTGCGGCGCGCGTGGTGGCGTCGACGCGGGCAGGTCTGGGTTCCGCCGTGCTGGCGGGAATCAGCGCCCAGAAAGGTCCGCTGCACGGTGGCGCGCCGGGTCCTATCATCGAGATGCTGGACGAGATCGGCGATCCCGCCAACGCGAGGGCCTGGATCGAAACGGCGCTGGCGCGCGGCGACCGCCTGATGGGCTTCGGACACCGCATCTACAAGGTCCGCGACCCGCGCGCTGACGCCCTGAAATCTGCCGTTCGGTGGCTGGACGCCCGCCAGGGCCGGCTGGAGTTTGCCGAGGCCGTCGAGGCCGCGGCTCTGGCCATCCTGAGGGAGCACAAGCCCAACCGTTCGCTGCAGACCAATGTGGAGTTCTACACGGCGCTGCTGCTGGAGGCGCTGGACTTCCCGCCCTCGGCCTTCACCTGCGTGTTTGCCATGGGCCGCGTCGCCGGTTGGCTGGCGCATGCACGCGAACAACTGGCAGGGGGTCGCCTGATCCGCCCGGCCAGCGTCTACATCGGCCCCATGCCGAAGAAGGCCGCATAAAGCTGCGAGTCGTTTGCGCTGGCGACCTTCGCCAGCGGCGCTAGTTAAGGGCGATGAACGCCACGCATGGCATGACCTCGGCAGACACCCTCGCGCTGACGCGGCGCGTGACCTTGATGTCGGTGGCGACAGCGGTGGTCCTGGTGTCCATCAAGATGGCCGCCTGGATCGCGTCGGATTCGACCGCCATGCTGGCGTCGATGGCCGACTCCGGGCTGGATCTGGTGGCCTCGCTTGTGACCTTCTTCGCCGTGCGCTACGCCGCCGCACCGCCCGATGCCGAGCATCGTTTTGGTCATGGCAAGGCCGAGGCCTTCGCCAGCCTTGTTCAGGCCGGCCTGGTCTTTGCCTCAGCCGCCTTGATCGCCCGGGAGGCGGTCGGGGACTTTCTGGACCCCCATCCCCTGCAACAGGAAGGCTGGGCGGTGGCGGTGATGGCCGTGTCGATCGGATTGACCCTGATGCTGCTGCGCGCCCAGTCGCTGGTCCTGCGCCAGACATCGTCGGTCGCGGTGTCCGGTGATCGTGCGCACTATGCCTCGGATCTTGCATCCAATGTCGTCGCCCTGGTCGGCATCGCCGCCTCGGCCTGGCTGGGGGTGAACGGACTGGATGCCGCTGCGGCGATGGTCGTCGCCGCCCTGTTGCTGTGGAGCGCCATCGGGGTATTCCGTGAGGCGTCCAGCCAGCTGATGGACCACGAACTTTCGGACGAGGCCCGGGCCGACATTGTGCGTCTGGTGACCGCCGACGGTCGGCTGGCCAACGTCCATCAACTGCGCACCCGCGCCTCCGGGCCCTTCATCCATATGCAGATGCATGTGGACCTGGACCCAGATATCACTCTGGAGGCAGCCCATCAGGCGATTGTGGCCGCAGAAAACCGTATCCTTGAGGCGTTTCCAGCGGCGGATATTCTGATCCACGCTGACCCTCACGGCCGGGCCGAACCCCACGGTGGCGCTTTCGCGGAAACCAACGCGCCACAGTAAACGTAACCTTAAGACCCGAAGCGTCAGGTGGGCGCTTCCCGATTCGCGTAAGGCGCAGCGCCAGTACTGATGAGTGTAGAACGCATCCTGCATCACTTTCCGCTCGATCCGGTCTCGCGCCAGGTCCGCCTGGTGCTGGGCGAAAAGCGGCTGCCGTTCGTGGAGAACTCGGTGCGCTACTGGGAGCGTCCGCGCGAGCTGACCCGGATGAACCCGTCCGGCATGATCCCGGTGCTGGTAGAGACCACCGAGGGCCAGCCGCCGCTGATCCTGTGTGAAGGTCGGGCGATCCTGGACTATCTGGAAGAGGCCTACCCCGACCCGCCGCTGTTCGCCGCCGATCCCGCAGAGCGCGCAGAGGCCCGGCGTTTGCTGACCTGGTTCGAGCGCAAGTTCGAGTTCGAGGCCAGCGGCTACATCCTGCACGAAAAGATCGAAAAGCGGCTGCTGGGTCTGGGGTCACCGGACATTCCCAACCTGCGGCAGGGCCGTGAGGGCCTGAAGAAGCACCTGTTCGTGTTCGACGAACTGCTGCAGGGCCGCGAGTGGCTGGCAGGCAAGCGTCTGTCCCTTGCCGACTTCGTCGCCGCCGCCCACCTGTCGATCATCGACTATTTCGGCGACATGCCCTGGCGCGAGTTCCCGGCCTGCAAGACCTGGTACATGAAGATGAAATCGCGCCCCTGCTTCCGGCCGCTGTTGAACGACCGCTGGCCGGGCCTGCATCCGGCCGGGCATTATGACGACCTCGACTTCTGAGGCTCCGGAAGACCTGATCCGGACCGAGGCGCTACGGCTCGGTTTCGACCTCTGCCGATTCACGGACATCGACGAGAGCTGGCCCGCCGCCGGGCGACTGTTCGAATTTATTGAGGCCGGCCGACATGGCCAGATGGACTGGATCGCCGACAGCGCCCCGCGCCGCAAGCACCCCCGCGCGATGTGGTCGGGCGCCCGGTCAGCCATCGTGCTCGGGGTCAACTATGGCCCGGACGAAGATCCACTGGACATCCTCAGCCAGCGGACACTCGGTGCCATCAGCGTCTATGCGCAGGGCGACGACTATCACGAGGTGATCAAGACACGGCTGAAGGCGCTGGCCCGCTGGCTGGTGGGCCAGTTCGGTGGCGAGTTGAAGGTGTTTGTGGATACCGCGCCCCTGCTGGAAAAGCCGTTGGCCGAACGCGCGGGCCTCGGTTGGCAAGGCAAGCACACCAATCTGGTCAGCCGCGAGTTCGGATCCTGGCTGTTTCTGGGCTCGATCCTGACGACGCTCGACCTGACCCCCGACGCGCCAGATACCACCACCTGCGGCAGCTGCCACGCCTGTCTGGACATCTGCCCGACAGGGGCATTCCCGGCTCCCTACCAGCTGGACGCCCGGCGCTGCATTTCCTACCTGACCATCGAACTGAAGGGTCCGATCCCGGTCGAATTCCGGGAAGCATTGGGCAACCGGATCTATGGCTGTGACGACTGTCTGGCCGTCTGTCCCTGGAACAAATTCGCTCAGGCAGGCCGGGACCAGAAACTGGCGGCACGGGAGGCCTTGCAAGCCCCCACCCTGGCCGAGCTGGTCCAGCTGGACGACGCAGCCTTTCGCACCCTGTTCGCAAAGAGCCCGGTAAAGCGCATCGGCCGCGACCGTTTCGTGCGCAATGTTCTGTATGCCGTGGGCAACTCCGGTGACGCGGCGCTGGCAGCCGCCGCAGCGCACCTGCTCGACGACCCGTCGCCGGTGGTCCGGGGCGCGGCGGTATGGGCCTTGGACCGTCTGGGAGCTGACATGGAGGGTTTACGCGCAGCGCACCTGCCCACCGAAACCGAGCCCGGCGTCCGGGACGAGTGGCGCTACGCCCACCCCCACGGTGTCATCCCGGTTTCGCCGCCAGGCGAAGACCGGGATGACACCGTGGGGGTGGGGATGACACGGGGTGGGCGGCTCAGAACTCCACCGCCCCCAGGTCCTTCAACCTCGGCAGCACGTGATCCTTGCCCGACAGCATCGGTGCCCCGTCCAGCGGCCAGGGAATAGCCAGGTCGGGGTCGTTCCACATGATCCCGCCTTCGCGGTCAGGCGCATACGGGGCGTCGACCTTGTAGAATATCTCGCAGTCGTCGGTGATTGTGCAATAGCCGTGGGCGAACCCGCGCGGCACCCAGAGTTGTTCGCCGCCCTCTGCCGTCAGTTCGGCGCTGACCCATTGGCCGAAGGTCGGCGATCCAGCGCGGATGTCGACGGCGACGTCAAAGATCGCCCCCTTCAACGCCCGGATCAGCTTGCCCTGGGCGTGCGGTGCCAGCTGGAAGTGCAGACCCCGCAAGGTGCCCTTGGCCGCGCTGAAGGCCTGATTGTCCTGCACGAAGGCCGTGTCAGCGACGCTGCCGGCCAGCGCCTTCTGGCTCCAGGTTTCGGAGAACCAGCCGCGCGCATCGCCATGGCGCTTGGGCGTGATAAGCAGGACATCTGGAATGGCGAGCGGCGTGATCGTCATGGGTTACCGTTTTGAGCGAGTGAAGTTGTCGCATGGCCCAGCCAGCGGAGGATGACAAGACGCAAGCACCGCGCCTGAGCGTCTGTGTCATCGCCTACAATTCCGGTCCGACGCTGAAGGCCTGCCTGGAGCATCTGGCGGCGCAGACGTTTCGCGACTTCGAGACCCTGGTCATCGACAACGCATCCCCCGATGCCGGTGACGCCGAAATCGCCGCGAGCTTTGCGAGCGTCCAGCTGATCCGCAATGCCGAAAACCTGGGGTTCACCGGGGCCGGCAACCAGGGAGCCCGGCTGGCGCGCGGGCGGTGGTACCTGCTGCTGAACCCCGACGCCTATGCCGAACCCGACTGGCTGGCCCAGCTGGTCGCCGCGTCGGAGCGTCATCGGGCGGTGAAGTCGTTCACGTCCGTGCAGCTGGCCGAGGACCAGCCCGGCTATCTGGACGGCCTCGGCGACGTCATGACCATCTTCGGCATCCCCTATCGTGGGGGCTATCTGAGTCGCGATGTTGGTCAGGCGCGGGAGGGGGAGGTGTTTTCACCCTGTGGCGCGTCGATGATGATCGACCGGGCGCTGTTCCAGGATCTCGGCGGTTTCGACGAAGACTTCTTCTGCTACGGCGAGGATGTGGATCTGGGCTACCGGCTGCAGTTATCCAACCAGCCTACCCTGCTGGTCCCGACAGCCGTGATCCGGCATGTGGGTTCAGCCTCCACCGGCGGACGAAAGTCCGAATTCGCGGTCTTCCACGGCACGCGCAACCGCTTCTGGGTACTGTTCAAGAACACGCCGGCCTTGCTGCTGCCGCTGGTGGTGCCGCTGCACATGGTCGCATTGATCGCGATCTACCTGCGCCGCGAGAACCGCCCCCATGCGCGGTTGATCTGGACGGCGGTGAAGGCGGCCTTTGCCGGCGCGCCGAAGATGTTCCGCAGCCGGGCGGTGGTGCAACGGGGCCGCCGCGCTTCGATGCTGCAGATCGCCCGCGCGCTGACCTGGAACCCCCGCGACCTGTCGGGACGCAGGGCGGTGATCAGGCCGCTAAGGAAGGCATAGATCCACCGCCCCCTCCACCCCTTCGCGGGCCCCGCCGCGACAACGCCCCTCGCCCCCCGCGAAGCGGAGAGGGAGAGGGTTGGGAGAGGGCCGGCTCGTGAAAATGTGATCCGCCGATGGAGGTCCGAAGAAGTGCAGCGGTGAGGTTTTCGGGTCCGCGGGTTCAGACCAGTGAAAGCCCAGCCGGCCCTCTCCCAACCCTCTCCCTCTCGTCGCCCTCACTATCGCGAGGTCTCGGGGGAGAGGAGGTGGTCGCCCGGCCAGTCCTGCGAAGTGTCAATGCCGCTGGGTTTGCACGGGGGAGGATTGGTGTGGCCGACTGAGAGGGCTGCCAGACCCCTCAAACCGCCTCGCTCGCCCACTCGATCAACCGACGCATGAACCCCGCGCCGCGTTGCATCTGGGAGATGTCGACGTATTCGTCCGGCTGGTGGGCCTGGTCGATGGAGCCGGGACCGCAGATGACGGTGGAGAACCCCGCCGCCTGAAACTGTCCGGCCTCGGCCGCATAGGCCACCACGCGGGGCGGGCCGTTGTCGCCGGCCATGCGTCGCGCGAAGGCTTCGGCGACGCCGTCAGGTTCGGGCACAAAGGGTGGCACGTCGGTGCGCATCTCCACCACCACGCCGGCCTCTGGCGCGCGCGCCTTCAACGCCAGATCCATGGCCGCCGCCTCGGCCAGAAATGGCGCGATCAGTTCCGCCGGGGTGCGCGGACCGGGGGAGCGCAGGTCAAAAACGAAATGGCATTCGCGGGCGATGATGTTGTGCGCCGTGCCACCCTGAACCGTGCCGATGGTCAAGGTGGGGCCCTTGGGTGTGAACGGCGAGGTAGGGTCGGCCTCCGCCATCAGCCGCTCGGACAGGGCATTGAGAGAGGACATCAGCTTGACCGCCTCCATCACCGCCGACACCCCCAGATGCGGCTGGCTGGAATGGACCTCGCGACCGGTCACCGCCACGTGGAAGGTCGCAATGCCCTTGTGGCCGTTGACGGCCTCCATGCTGGTGGGTTCACCCACCACGATGACCGCCGGAGCCGGAAGCTCGCGGCGGATCACGTCGATCATCTGCGGCGCGCCCAGACAGCCGATTTCCTCGTCATATGAGAATGCCAGATGCACGGGCCGCGACAGGCTTGCCCTCGCCAGCTCAGGTGCCGCCGCCAGCGCCAGAGCCAGGAACCCCTTCATGTCGCAGGTGCCTCGACCAAACAGCCGCTCGCCATTTTGGGTGAGGGTGAAGGGGTCGGTACTCCAGGGTTGGCCATCGACCGGCACCACATCGGTATGCCCCGAAAGCACGACGCCGCCCGCGACTGACGGGCCGATGGTGGCCAGCAGGTTCGACTTCGTGCCATCCGCGTTGGGCACGCGTCGATGCGGCACGCCGAGGCCATCGAGGTAGGCCTCGACCCAGGCAATCAGCTCCAGGTTCGAACTGCGCGAGGTGGTGTCGAAGCTGATCAGTCGGGCGAGGATGTCGCGGGCGGCGGGATAGAGGTCTGTGGTCATGGCGAGAGCTTAGACCCTGTGGGGTCTCGGGGCACCCCTGCCTCTACATCGGTCCGGCATTCCGGACAGTCACCCGCAGTCCGCCCTATCCCTGCTGGATACGCCCCGGTCCCGGCAGCACGTCGATCAACTCGATCCGGAACTCCAGCGGCGCACCGGGCGGGATCTCTCCGCCGCCTGCGCCTTCTTCGCCGTAGCCGAGGTTGGACGGCACGTAGAGCACCCACTCGTCGCCGGGCCGCATCAGTTGCAGCGCCTCCTGCCAGCCCGGGATCAGGCCGCGCAATGGCATGGCCGTCGGCGATCCGCGCTCGTAAGAGCTATCGAACACCTTGCCGGCTTCGGTCTTGCCCTCATAGTGCACCTTCACCTCGTCGGTGAGCTGCGGTTTCAGGCCGGTAGCCGGACCCGAGCGCACGACCTTGTAGGCTAGGCCCGAGGGCAGGACGATGACGCCTTTCTCCTTGCCGACCTTGGTCATGAACGCCTTGGACGCCTCGCTCTGCGCCTGGGCGACGCCCGGCATCTTCGCCCCATCGGATTTGGGTGAGCAGGCAGCCAGGGCCAGAACCAGAGCTAGCATCACGGCGTTACGCATCATCAGTCGGGGTCCTTAAACAACGCGTGGCGGGTAGCCGCGTTCACGCAGCGCGTCCATCACTTCCTGGGTGTGCTGGCGGTCGCGGGTCTCGATCATCAGGTCAAACTCGGCACCCTTGGCCGGGACATCCAGCGCCAGCCGGTTGTGCGCCACCTCGATGATGTTGGCCCCCATCTGGCCGATGATCGCCGACACATTGGCCAGCAGGCCGGGCCGGTCATCGCCAATCACGCGCAGCGACACGATGCGGCTCTCGCGCACCAGTTCGCGGGTCAGCACCGAGGCCAGCAGGCGGGTGTCGATGTTGCCGCCGGTGATCACCAGCCCGCACTTCTTGCCGCGGAACTTGTCCGGATAGGCCAGCAACGCCGCCAGCGAGGCCGCACCGGCACCCTCGACCACGGTCTTCTCGACATTGCAGTAGAGCGCGATGCCACGCTCGAAATAGGGCTCTTCGATCAGCAGCACTTCATCGATCAGCGGCCGCGCGACGGCATAGCTGATGTCGCCGACCTCCCTGACCGCGATACCTTCGGCGATGGTCGAGGCGCTGCCGGTCCGCGCCGTGTTCACGCCGCGCATCTTGGCCGTGAATGACGGGAACATCGCGGGTTCCACGCCGATCACCTGGATATCGGGCCGCAGATGCTTGGCTGCCGTCGCCATTCCGGCAATCAGTCCACCGCCGCCGATCGGAATGGGCATGACTTCCAGATCCGGCACATCCTCCAGCATCTCGATCGCCACCGTGCCCTGACCGGCGATCACGTCCAGATCGTTGAAAGGATGCACATAGGTCAATTCCCGCTCGGCGCAGAGCCGGTCAGCGGTCGCGGCGGCGTCATCAAACCCCTCGCCGTCGATCACCACCTCGGCCCCGTGGGCGCGGGTCTGCTGGACCTTCATGAACGGGGTGGCCTTGGGCATGACGATCGTCACGGGGATGCCCAGCCGGGCGGCGTGGTAGGCCAGCCCCTGGCTGTGGTTGCCGGCCGACGCCGCGATCACGCCACGCTTGCGGACATTCTCGCCCAGCTGCAGCAGTTTGTTGAGCGCGCCGCGTTCCTTGTAAGCCGCCGTGAACTGCAGGTTCTCGAACTTCACCCACACCTCGGCGCCGGTGATTTCCGACAGGGTACGCGAGCGGCGACACGGCGTGCGTTCAATATGACCCTTCACCCGCGCATGGGCGGCAAGGATATCGTCAAAGGCGAGGGTCATGATGGTGGCCGGGGTTTTGCGAAGGCGCGCAACCTAACGATGGCAAGGCTTGGGGGCAACGCCGCGCTTGGCGAGACTCCTCAAAGGCATCTTCGGTCAGCCACTTTCCGGATATTCTTCGAACTGCGGACCCTCGTCGCCGATGACATCCCAGCTGGCCTTGGAGCCGACCATGATGTGGCCTGCCACCCGGGGTCCGGGATCGACATCGAGGCTGCCGGCGGGCACCCAAACGCGGGCACCGTCCGGCGTGGCGTGTGGCGCGGGACATCCGCAGGTCCGGCAAAAGACCGTGGCCCAGCCCGATGGCAGAGCAAAGGACTGCAAGTTGTCCTCACCGGCCAGCCAGGTCAGTCTTTCCTTCTTGATGTTCAGGTTGGCATTGGACGCGACGCCCGAGACCCGCCTGCACTTTGAGCAATGGCACATTCCGACGCCAGGCAGTCGACCGCTGACCGAAAAGCGAACGGCACCGCAAAGGCAACTTCCGGTGATCGGTTCAGGTTCGGTCGGTTGGGTCATTATCCGGGTCGCTCCTGGGTCGCAGCATCATACCGCATCAAACTCCGCCACCATGTGCCCGGGGGCCACTTCGCGCAGTTCCGGCGGGGGGCCGGAAACCAGACGCGAGGGCAGAAACCGATAGGCGGTCTTCGGGTCCATGGGGCTGGGGGGCTCGCCGGTCAGCTTCAGGCGGTTGCGAGACCTCTCGACCGCCGGATCGGGGATCGGGGCTGCCGACAGCAGGGCCCGGGTATAGGGGTGCTGCGGCGACTGCCAGATGCGATCGCGGTCGGCCAGTTCCATCACCCGGCCCATATAGAGCACCAGCACCCGGTGGCTGATCTCGCGCACCACCGCCAGATCATGGCTGATGAAGATCATTGCCAGACCCATCTCGGCCTGTAGCTGGATCAACAGGTCGATGATCTGGGCGCGGATCGAGACATCCAGCGCCGACACCGCCTCGTCGCAGATCACCAGCTTGGGCTTCAGGATCATGGCCCGGGCGATTCCGACCCGCTGGTTCTGGCCGCCGCTGAGCTCGTGCGGATAGCGGTTGATCAGGTCTGTATCCAGTTCGACCTTGGCCATCATCGCGCGGCCTTCCACCTCGCGGGCGGCCCGGTTCAGGTCCGGGCGAAACGCGCTGAGCGGCTCGGCGATGGACGAGCCCACGGTCATGCGGGGATCCAGGCTGGCCAGCGGGTCCTGGAAGACAATCTGCAGGTCCCGCCGTGCAGCCCGCATCTCTTCGCGATGTGCATGGGTGATGTCACGGCCCATCAGGGTCACAGCCCCGCCGGTGGCCGGCAA
>JANORH010000481.1:0-10939 GCA_031415215.1 Alphaproteobacteria bacterium
CCTATCTCACGCGCCTGCGGCGCGGCGTGGGTTTCAATCCCCGGGGGTGGGGGTTGGTCGTGGTGGGGGTGGTGGCGGCGCGCGCCGCTGGCCAGGGCGTCGAGGGTGCGGGTCTCCTCGCCGAACATCCGTTTATAGGTCCAGTAGGCGGTCATGACCTTCTCGACATAGTTGCGGGTCTCCAGGGCCGGCAGGCTTTCGATCAGCAATAGCGGATCCTGGTCGCCCACCATGCCGATGGTTTTCAGCACGGCGCCGGGCCCGGCATTATAGGCCGCCACCGTGCGCAGGATGTCCGAGCCGACACCCCGGCCCATAAGATAAGTCAGATAGTCCTGTCCGGCCCGCAGGTTGATCGCCGGATTGAACAGCTTCTTCGGTCGGGTTCGGAATGTCTTGTCGCCAGTGGCCAGAGCGGCAGAGGCGGGCAAAAGCTGCATCAATCCCAGCGCCCCGGCGTGTGACACCGCGTTGGCATTGAACGCGCTCTCCTGACGCACGATCGCATAGACCAGCGCACGGTCGACGGTAAAGCCGTTCAGCGGTTCAAGCGTGGGAAGCTGATAGTCGCCCGGAGCCAGATACTCGGCCCGCTGGATACCGGGCTCGCCGGCGGGACCGAGAGCGGTGATCAGGGCGGTCCAGGTGTCGCGCTCGACAGCCGTTCGTGCCAGGGCGAGCCCCGCTCGCAGTTCCTGGCGAGCATCTTCGACCCGTCCGATCTGGGCGAGCGCAGCGGCGCGGTGGGCGCGGGGGTTGCGATCAACGAACCGGGTCAGATCGTTTTCGATGGCGGGGGCGGGTGCACGATAGGCCGCCAGGATCAATTTTGCAGACCCGGCCTGAGCGCTTGCCATGCGAACCTGTCGCTCGGCAATCATGCCGTAGAACGTCTGGGGCGAACGCGCCGCCAAGCGCAGGAAGTCCCTCGCCGCGCGCTCGTCGCCCAATGCCACCGAAGATCGCGCCGCCCAATAGGCTCCGGCGGCGCGCAGCCATGGATCTTCATCGCTGTCGTGAGCGATCTGGGCGAAATAGTCGTGGGCCTGGCCAAAATCATGCAGACGCCAGGCTGATAACCCGGCAACCCAGCGCTCGCCGACCGCTACTGCCAGATCAAAAGCAGTTCTCACATCGCCAGAGTAGAAAGCCTCACGCGCCGGGCGCGTGATTTCACTGCGCGTTGCGTCGGCAATAACCACCTCTGGCATTGGCGGAACCATCGCATCGGCCGGCTTGCGCTTCGACGCCAGCGAGAACACGCGGTCAGCCAGCGGCAGGTCGCGGAACTTCGACAGCCAGCTGTAAAGCTCTTCGAACGACGCTTTGTGCGCCGTCGGGTGCATCAGGGCGCGGAACGACAGGTATCCGGAAAGCGATTTGTCCTTGATCTCGGCGGCCTGCAGTTCCGCCCCCAGGAAGTCACCCTGTTCCACGGCTTCAAATGCGGAAGCATAGGCATTGGCGTCGGTGTCAGAGAGTGCCTTCGGCGAGGCGGCCGTCGCCAGGCTGGCGACCGAGGCGGCGGCGACGAGGGAAAACACCCCGACGCGCAGGCGCTTTGTGAGCGTCATGCGGTCAATTCCCGTGCGTCGCAACAGATGTCAGCGACGCGCAGTTTCCTCTTTTTCGAATTCGAAGGGGTGAACCTAGTGGGGCTCGTCCGACCGATCAAGTCTCTCGATCAGGGTCAGAAGGTCGTTCCAGGCGTGTTTCTTGGCCCCCGGCTGACGCAGCAGGAACGCCGGGTGCAAGGTTGGCAAGGCAGGGAGGGTCATCGACCCGTTGGTCGAGCTCCAGTCGATCCAGCGCCCGCGCAGGGATAAAATGCCCTCTTCGCGTTTGAGCAATGACTTGGTCGGAGCACCCCCTGCCAACAACAGCAGTCTCGGACGCACCAGGGCAATCAGCCGTTCGACAAACGGTGCACAGGTAGCCTGCTCTGCTGGCGTCGGCGTACGGTTGCCGGGTGGACGCCAGAAGACGGTGTTGGTGATCAGGACCCGGTCGGAGAGTCCAGCCGCTGCCATCATCCGGTCCAGCAGCTTGCCTGCACGGCCTACGAACGGTTGGCCCAGCGCGTCTTCGTCAGCGCCCGGTGCCTCGCCGATGACCATCAGAGGGGCAGTTGGATTGCCCCTGTAGACAACGGCCTGGCTGGCGGCGCCTTCAAAACGCAGCGGGCACCCGTCAAATGTTGTGATGGCAGCGACCAAGGCTTCCAGATCCTGAGCGGCGCTTGCAAGCGCATGAGCCTTCGCGACGGCATCGGAAATGTCCGGCTGCCGTGGTGCGGTCCGCACCAGCGCGGCGGCCACTGGAGCGGCGACACGTTGCGGTGGAAGCACCCTGCCGGCGGCGATCCGATCAACGGGTTCGTCCAGCAGCATGGCGTCGACGCCCCCGTCCGCCCAGAAAGCAAGCAGGCTTTCGGCCATCTGGGCCCGGGTCGGGTGAGCGGTGGACATCGTGAGAAACTCTTGCCCGCCCTTCGTCAGGTTGTCAGCACGTGATTAGCGAAACAGCGCCAGTTCGACGGCGTCGCCGATGGCGCGATAACCGGCGTCATTGGGATGGAGCCAATCGCCAGCGTGCCAGTCGGAACGTATCCGGGCGGGTTTGGCGGGGTCGCGGATCGCCGCGTCCAGGTCGATGACGGCGTCAAAGACGCCGCTATTGCGGATCCAGTCATTGACCACCAGCCGGGTTTCCTCGCCTTCGGGGGTAAAATAAGCGGCCCCTTCATAGGGCAGAATTGTCGCGCCAACCGCCTTGATGCCCTGGGCATGCGCCCGTTCGATCATCTGTCGATAACCATGGATAAGGGCCTGAGCCGTTGGCCTTCCGGCCCGTATGCCCAGATCATTGACGCCTTCCAGAACGATAAGATGGGTCGCGCCAGTTACTGAAAGCACGTCTCGATCAAAGCGTGTCAGAGCGCTCTGGCCCATGACAGCGACGATGCCATCACTCAGCACACGGTTGCCGCCTATTCCGGCATTTATCACCCCGATAGAGCGGCTCGGATACCTGACCACCAGCCGTTCGGCGAGCCGGTCGGGCCAGCGACTATTGGCACCCGGAGTCGCGAGGTAGCCGTCTGTTATGGAGTCGCCCAGCGCAACAATGACGGTAGCAGGCGTTTTCGTCTCCACCTCTACGCCAGACACAAAGGCGCGATACTGCGCCGGGCCGGAGGCAGGCGGCAGATCACGGCCGGTCCAGTCGCCGGGTGGCGAGACCTGAACCAGGTCTCCGCCGGTCATGTGACAGGTGCAGAGGCCCGTCTCCTCCGGCAGGAACAGGCTTACCCGCAGACGGGCCAGGCTGCCTGTCTTCAGATTGATCGGATCGCTGAAAGATGGAGCCCCCGCTGGAACTGTGGTGGTACCGGCCCCGGAAAATGTGACGACACGCTCGCTTCCCGGGATGACACGGCCCTCTGGCGTCAGGAGGGCGACGCGGGCCGCGCCAATCACCAAGGGTTTTGCACCATACTCGTTGGTGAACCGCACACGCAGACGCTGTCCCCCCGCGCTCAGCCTCAAGGTCTGAACAATCGTCTGATTTGCAAACGTTGGGCTGATCCGACGCGCCTCTACACCGGGCGCTGCCGCCATGGGTGGCGCTGGCGAGGCCCCCCACGATGCCATCCAACGCGCATCAGCCGCCATAGATGGCGAGACGAACAGAAGCATCAGACTGACGAAGATCGGCAAGCGCATTTCAAATTCCCGATTTTTCGAGGCCAGCCGGCGAACTCCTGCGGACCACTTTCTGACTCCAAGACTACAGCGGGCGGCATTTCGAAGTACACTGTTGGGCGCGGCTGAGTCACTCTAACCCAGAATAGACCGTTCCAGCCGCTGAGCGCGTCGATCCGATACAGGGACAAAATGGCAATCAGGTTGGCGTGTTCACGGAAATTGGCGATGGTCCTGGCATTGGCGTTGGCAGGCACCGTCGCAGTCCCGGCACAGGCGCAGCTTCGGACGTCGGAACAGGAACGTCAGCAGCAGGCTGCGTTCGTCAACGGCATGGGCGGCGTCTACGCCGGGCCGCAGGCTGCCTATGTCGCAAGGATCGGCGAAAAGATGGCGGTGGCCGGTGGTCTTGGTGGGCGCTGCACCTTCACCCTGATCAACAGTGAGATCATCAACGCATTCGCCGCACCGCCCGGCTGCAACATCTATGTCACCCGGGGGCTGCTCAGCGTCCTGAATAGCGAGGCTGAACTGGCTGGCGTGCTAGGGCACGAGGTTGGACATGTGGCGCGCAAGCATTTTGCACGCCAGCGTAACCAGCAGGTTTTGACCGGACTGGCCGCCGTTCTGGTGGGCGCGGTGGCGAAGTCCGAAGAGATCGGCCAACTCGCAGGCAAGGCCGCCCAGCTTGGAACTCTCAGCTACTCACGTAGCCAGGAGTATGAGTCCGACGCCTTTGCGACCCTCACCCTGCCAACTGCAGGCTATCCCAGGGAAGGTATTTCGAGTGCCTTGGCAGCTTTGCAACGGCAGGATGAATATGCCGCGCGGGCGTCCGGCCTCGGTGCCGGCGCGACACCGGTCTGGGCTCGATCCCACCCCTTGACCGGCGCGCGAATCCAGAAAGCCGGCAAGGTATCCGGCAAGGCACCGCCGGTTACCGGACCGCTGAATCTCAACGAGACGGCCTATATGGCGGCCATGGATGGCCTGCTCTACGGTGACGATCCGGCCCAAGGCTTTGTACGCGGCCCAGCTTTTGTTCATCCTGGCCTGAAGCTGGCGTTCGAGGCACCGAGTGGCTTCCGCCTGACCAATGGCGCGAACGCGGTGGGAATTTCCGGGCCGACCGGCTATCGCGGCGACTTTACTGGCGCACGGTTGAACGGTGCCCGTCTGGAGGACCATGCGCGAGACGCGTTGCGCACGATCCTTGGGCAGGCCCAGGCCGAAATCGGTTCGCCGCAAAAGAGCCGGATCAACGGCCTCGAGACGGTCGCTGTGACGGCCCGGGCGACCAGTCAGGCCCAGCCGGTTGATCTTACGGTCGTGGCCTACGACCTGGGAGGCGAGGGCGTCTACCGCTTCACCGCCTTGGCGCCGGCCGGCCAGACGGCGACGTTCGAGCCACTTTTCAGATCATTCCGACGCATCACCGATAGCGACGCCGGCCGCTATGGAGTCCAGCAACTGGCGATCGTCACCGTACGCAATGGCGATACCGTCGAAGCTCTGGCCGGGCGCATGTCGTCCAGCGGTGACAAGGGCGCGCTGTTCCGGATGTTGAACAATCTGAAACCCGGCGAAGGGCTGTCGCCGGGCCGTAGAGTCAAGCTGGTGGTCGAGCCGCGCAGATGAAGTGATCTGCAATACGCCTTGGTGCTTGACCGGCACAGGGTCACCTTCGGATAAGACGCACGTAATATCAGAGCCAGGGATCGCGTGCGGGACAGGTTTCCGACAGGCGATGAGGCGAGGGGAAGAGAATGAGTGACGCCGTGGAACGTGAAGCCATGGAATATGATGTCGTCATCGTGGGCGCGGGGCCTTCGGGCCTGGCCGCGGCAATCCGGCTGAAACAACTCAATGCGGACCTGACCGTCGCGGTTCTGGAAAAAGGTGCCGAGGTAGGCGCTCATATCCTGTCGGGCGCGGTGATCGACCCCAAGGGCCTGAACGAGTTGATCCCGGACTGGAAGGCCCAGGGCGCGCCACTGGAAACTGCGGTCACCTCCGACAAGTTCCTGTTGCTGGGACCGCAGGGCAGCCTTGGACTGCCTATGTGGGCGATGCCGCCGTTCATGAACAATCACGGCAACTATATCGCCAGCCTGGGCAACGTCTGCCGCTGGATGAGCCAGCAGGCCGAGGCGCTGGGCGTTGAAATCTACCCGGGCATGGCGGCATCGGCCCCGGTTTTCGACGGCGACAAGCTGGTCGGTGTGGTGGCCGGCGAGTTCGGGATCGGCAAGGATGGACAGCCTGGACCCAGCTACGAGCCCGGCATCGAGCTTAGAGGCAAGTATGTGTTTCTGGGCGAAGGGGTGCGTGGATCTCTCTCGAAACTGGTCCGCAAGAGATATGACCTGGCCAAGGATGCCCAGCCGGAAAAGTACGGCATCGGCATCAAGGAGCTATGGCAAGTGCCGGACGCGGTGTTTTCGCCGGGTCTTGTGCAGCACACAACCGGCTGGCCGCTGGACAATGCCACAGGGGGAGGCAGCTTCCTCTACCACTTCGGCGACAACTATGTGTCGATCGGCTTTGTCACCCATCTGAATTACAGGAATCCGTGGCTCTCGCCCTTCGACGAGTTCCAACGTTTCAAGCATCACCCAGAGGTCGCGAAATTCCTGAAGGGCGGGAAGCGCATCTCCTACGGTGCCCGAGCCATCAGCGAAGGCGGGTTGCAGTCCATTCCGAGGCTCTATTTCCCCGGTGGCGTGCTGCTGGGCGATAGCGCCGGCTTCGTCAACGTCCCCCGGATCAAGGGCAGCCACGCGGCGATCAAGAGTGGGATGATGGCCGCCGAAGCCGCGTTCGAGGCCATCCAGGCCGGCCGCTCGGGTGACGAGTTGACCGCTTATGAGGCGGCTTTCAACGCGTCATGGCTGCGCAAAGAGCTGCACACGGTACGCAACGCCAAGCCGATCCTGTCGAAATTCGGTACGGCACTGGGTGGGGCTCTGGGTTTGTTCGACATGTGGACCACCCATTTCCTGGGAGGCTTCTCGCTGTTCGGCACGATGAAACACGAGAAGAGCGACGCGGACTCCACCGGCCTTGCCAAGGACTACAAGCCCATCGTTTATCCGAAGCCCGACGGGGTGCTTTCGTTCGACAAGCTGTCCAGCGTCTTCCTATCCAACACCAACCACGACGAGAACCAGCCGGCACACCTGACCCTGCGCGACGCCTCGGTGCCGATCGACGTGAACTTGCCGAAGTATGGTGAGCCGGCGCGGCTCTACTGTCCGGCTGGCGTTTATGAGGTGCTGTACGATGAGCAGGGCCAAAACCCGAAGTTCCAGATCAACTTCCAGAACTGCGTCCACTGCAAGACCTGCGACATCAAGGATCCATCACAGAATATCGTCTGGAAGACGCCACAGGGCGGCGACGGACCGAACTATCCCAACATGTAGACCCAGCAGGATTTGGCGCGGGTGCACTTGCGGCGAGCGCTTGCCGCGCCCAAGCTGAGAGGTATGCGACACACTCTCCTTGCTACCAGTTGCCTCTCGATGCTGTTGTTGGGAGCGTGTGCGACTGTGCCAGTCGACACCGCGCCCCGCGCGACGACGGCCGGGGCCGAAAGTGCATATGGCTTGTTCCTGGCCGGCAGCACGGCCTTGAGTGACGGTCGCAATGCCGACGCAGCCAAATTCCTGGAACTCGCCAAGCTTCAGGGCGGAGATGACCCTGCGGTGATAGAGCGGGCCTTCACTGCGGCCTTGATGGCCGGCGATATCGGCAAGGCTGCGCTTCTGGCACCTGATGGCCCTGATGCCTCGGACCAAGGCAAGCGGATGGGTCGCCTGACCCGGGCGGTTGAGGCGCTGGCGGACAACAAGGGCAAGGTTGCGCGGGAGGTGCTTGGATCGGACGGCGTCGGCTTTCCGCATCGGGGGGCGGCAGCGCTGCTGACGCCCTGGGTCGCCGCATCCGTGGGCGATATAGATGCGGCCTTGATCCGGCCGACGGTTCGCGGAGACGCCAGCGTCGACTACTTCGGCCAGATCGGCCAGGCCCACCTCTATGAACGCGCAAGGCGGTTCGACGAGGCCGAGACCAACTTCAAAGCCATCAACGGCGGCGACGGCGGATCCGAGATCGCCGTCACCAGTTATGGCGGTTTCCTGGAACGACGGGGACGTCGGCCTGAGGCCATCGCGCTCTATGATGCAGCTCTGGTTCGGGGCAGGTCGAACCCAGGGCTGAAGGCAGCGCGGGCTCGCGCTGCGGCTGGCAAGGCGGCCCCCACCGTGCCCACGATAAAGGAAGGTGCCGCTTTTGCTTTGCTGGGGCCTGCCGCGACCCTGATCAGCGCCAAACAGGGTCAGATCGGCCTGGCCTATCTGCGTCTGGCGCTTCGACTTGACCCCCAGCGTAATGACGGATGGTTGATGCTGGGCGACGTGTTGCAGCAACAAGGGGATGTCGAGGCCGCGCGTACGGCCTATCAGCACCCGAAGCCGGGTTCTCCCGAGTTCTCATCCGCTCAGTCAAAACTGGCGTGGAGCTATCAGAGCGCAGGCAACAAGATCGAGGCTCTGAAGCTGGCGCGAACGGCGGCGACGACCGGCGACGTGGAGGGGTTGCTGACGCTGGCTGACCTGTTGGCGGCGAACGAGTCCTTCGAAGAGGCGATCACTATCTGGACTCCGCAGATCGAGGCCAGCAAGACACCGGACTGGCAGTTGATCTACTCGCGTGGCCGGGCAAACGAGCGGTTGGGGCGCTGGAAAGTTGCCGAGGCCGATCTGGTCCGGGCGCTGGCACTGCGTCCCGACGACGCAGAACTGCTCAACTATCTGGGCTATGCATGGATCGACCGCAGCGAACGCGTGCCCGAAGCCTTGGCCATGGTGGAAAAAGCGGTCGCCGCCAATCCCCGCTCCGGTGCCATCATCGACAGCCTGGGATGGGCGCACTTCAGGCTGGGAGACTTCAGGAAAGCTGTCGAGATTCTGGAGCAGGCTATCGAGCTGGAAGCTGGCGACCCCGAGATCAATAACCACCTGGGCGACGCCTACTGGATGGTCGGTCGCAAGGACGAGGCCGTGTTCCAGTGGCGGCGGGTTCTGACGCTGAAGCCGGACGAAAAAAATCGGCTCGATGTCGAGAAAAAGCTCGCGTCCGGCCTGGGCCCGACGCCGAAGCTGGCCGGACAATAGGCCGTGCCGGAGCGGCTGGCCCCGGCCAAGGTCAACCTGTTTCTGCATGTGGGCGCGCCTGGCCCTGACGGCTATCACCCGCTTTGCAGTCTGATGGTGTTCGCCGATATTGGTGATCGGGTGACCATGGAGCTGGGTGAGGGGCGGTTGACCGTGATCGGTCCGTTCGCCAAGGGTCTCGGCCGCGAATCCGACAATCTGATCATCCGCGCAGTCCGGGCATTTGTCTCAGAGTTGGGGCGGCCGATGGCGGAACTGGCGTTCGCCCTGGACAAGCAACTGCCGGTGGCCAGCGGCCTGGGCGGAGGTTCCAGTGACGCCGGTGCCGCCCTGCGGCTGATCCGTGACGTGTTCGCGCCGGGGTTTGACGACGCGCGGCTTGAGTCGGTCGCCGCAAGTCTGGGCGCTGACGGTGCAGCATGTTTGTGGGGGCGACCCGTACTGGCGCAGGGCAGGGGCGAACGGCTGTCGCCAGCACCAGGCCTGCCGCTGATGGACGCAGTGCTGGTAAACCCGGGAGTGGGGGTCTCAACCCCAGCGGTCTACCGCGCATTCGATGCGGCGGGCCGATTCGGCGACGTGGCACTGCCGTCGCTGCCTGAAGCGTTCGAGAGTGTCGAGGAACTCGCGGGCTGGTTGTCGACGATGTCCAATGATCTTGAAGCCGCCGCCGTGAGTGTCGAACCCGAGATCGGTGCGGTTCTGGCTACACTTCGCGACGAACCGGAGGTCTTGCTTGCCCGGGTTTCCGGGTCTGGCGGTACCTGTTTTGCTTTATGCCCGGATGACTTCTCTGCCGAGACCCTGGCCGAACGGATCGAGGCCATTGCACCGACATGGTGGGTAAGCCGCTGCCGTCTGGGTGGCCCGTGGGCCTGACCGGAAACGAAAACGGGGGTCCCGAAGGACCCCCGTTCCGTACTCAACTTTACAGCGTCGTTGATCAGGAGGCGTAGGCTCGTTCGCCATGCTCGACGATGTCCAGACCCTCTTCCTCGGCCTCAGGCGATGCCTTCAGCCCAATCGTGAATTTGATCAGAAGGAAGACGATGGCGCTGGCGGTCCCTGACCATGCGACAGCCAGCAGCACAGCCTTGACCTGGGCCATGATCTGGAAGGCCGCGTCGTAACCCACAGTGCCGTTGGTGAAGTCAACCACGCCTGCGCCGCCCAGCGCCGGGTTGACCAGAATGCCGGTTGCGATGGCACCGACGATGCCACCGATGGCGTGAATGCCGAAGGCGTCCAGGCTGTCGTCGTACTTCAAGGCGTTCTTGATGGTGGAGCAGAAGAACACGCAGATCGGGCTGACCAGCAGGCCCAGGATGATCGAGCCCACAGGGCCGGCGAAGCCAGCGGCCGGCGTGACCGCCACGAGGCCAGCTACCAGGCCTGAGGCCAGACCGAGCATCGATGCCCTCTTGCGGGTGACCCACTCAACCATGGCCCAGGAGAAGCCCGCCGCAGCGGTGGCCAGAAGCGTGTTGATCATTGCCAGGCCAGCGTAGCCGTTAGCTTCCAGGTTTGAGCCAGCGTTGAAGCCGAACCAACCCACCCACAGCAGGCCCGCACCAACCAGGGTCAGCGTCAGGGAGTGGGGCGGCATGGGCTCGGACCGGTAACCCTTTCGCGGTCCCAGGATGAGGGCACCCACCAGGGCGGCTATGCCCGCATTGATGTGCACCACCGTGCCGCCGGCGAAGTCGAGCGCTCCGAAGGCCCAGACCTGGCCAGCCCCGGCCGAAAGCGCGTCCGCAGTCTGACCGAAAGCCGAGGTCGCACCAGCCCACCACCAAACCATATGTGCCATGGGATAGTAGGAGAGCAGTGGCCAAAGGACGGCAAAGAGCACGACCGCGCCAAATTTCATCCGCTCCGCCACGCCGCCAAGCACCAAGGCGGCGGTAATGCAGGCAAAGGTCATCTGGAAGCAGACGAACACGACCTCGGGAATCACCACATCCTTCGAGAAGGTTTCCACGTTGGTGAAAGCCCCGTCGGCGTTGAACACAGCCCCGCTCAGTAGAAGCTTACTGGTCCCGCCGATGAACTTGTTCA
>JANORH010000482.1:0-7637 GCA_031415215.1 Alphaproteobacteria bacterium
GCAATGTCAGTTTCACATACTAACCAGCGTATACAACTGTGAAACCCTACCTATAAACCAAATATTTATCAATAATTTCAACTAGATATCAAGCGCGCTCGCCCGATTGTCCAGGCCTTGCTGGACACGCGGCGACATGCAGTATTTGTATAAAACCAGTCAGCTCTTAAACCTCGCGCCCGCCGTCTCCACCCGCCCCGACGAAACCCACTCGGCGCTGATCGTCTCCCAGGAAAGCTTCCAGGGCAGCGTCCGGTTCGAAGGCTCGGTCTGCACCCTCGAACAACTTCGCGTCGGCGCGGCCAACCCCTGGGAAACCGCCTGGCTGGTCTGGAACTACGCTGACAACGACCACTTCTACTACTTCACCATGAAGCCCAACGGCTGGGAACTGGGCAAGCGAGACCCGGACTATGCCGGCGGCCAACGCTTCCTGGCGACCAGCACCGATGTCACCTTCGAAGTCGGCAAATGGAACCGGTTCGAGATCACCCAGGACGGCAACCGTATCGCCATCTCGGTGGACGGCGTGGAGCTGGTCCGTTTCCAGGATCTTGAACGTCCCTCCCTCGGCGGTCGGATCGGCCTCTACACCGAAGACGCCCGGGTGATGCTGGATGATGTCCGCGGTTCCCTCAATGACAGTTTCGATCACGCCACCACCGTCGCGTTGCACGACGGCGCCCAGCTCGGCGATCTGTGGGACGTCGCCTTCCTGGGCTATGGCACTGGCGGCGTCGTCTCGGGCACCTCGCTTGATCTTGGGGTCAGGGCACAGGTTGCTGACCTCGCGCCGCCGGAGTCGCCGGTCGCCCCCATTCTGCCAATCAACTACGACCTCGGCGACTGGAGCAGCGGCTGGGCCCTCGCCTGACGCTTCGAGACCCCGAATTCTGCCTGCAGGGTAAGACAGTGCCGCCGCCCCGCATCACGTGGATAGTAGTCTGCAGCCAGATGCGCCCTGTTGCATCCGATCAGCCCGATGCTGCGTATACGTCCTGAATGAGTTAAAGGCGGGATCTTCAGTTTTGGTCGCCGTGAATTGTCAATTGTTGTCAAGCCAACTGTAGAGTCGGACAAAATTTGATATCAAGGCGGGGTCCCTTTGACAGGTGATTGTGCCGTCGATGGTACGGAACTTGCTAGGCTCTGGACTGTGTTTCTTTGTGAAAGGCGTATCATGCGTTCCCTCGACAAACTGGTTGCAGCTGCGCTCGCCACGGTGTCGATGGCGCTGGTCGCAACGCCCGCGTCGGCCGCGTTGATGCTCGCCAGCTTTAGGGGCGTCGTCGTCTCGGGTGCCGGCAGCATTCCCACCTACGACAACGGCGACTTTTTCCGGAGAGGCGAAGACCTCATCGGTTCAAGTTTCACGGCTGAGTTCAAGTACGACACCTTGCGTGGCGTGGCAGTGACGAACAATCTCACTGACAGTCGGGTTGGTGGCCCCTTGGCGAACTGCGGCGACTGCCTGTCGCCCATCTTGTCGGCATCCCTGACCATCAATGGCTTTACGGACTACTTTAACGTCAATGGGGCCGGATATGCCAATGTCACCATCGTTCCCACGCAGTGGCGGCAAACATTTTTCGCTCTCGGGTACTACGGCGACTTAGGTTATTCGAACGCGTTGCAGCTGTTCGTCCTGAACGTACCGTCCGACCCTCCGCGGCTCGGAGTCGAATACACAGGTTCTGACGTTGGCGGCTTGGGTGCCCCTGACACCGTTCCATTTGCAAAGAGTTTTTCGGACCAGAGGGATTATCGCCTTGCGTTGAGCAATCGCAGCGTCACCCTCACCGCCATTCCCGAACCGGCCACCTGGGGCCTGATGATCATCGGTTTCGCTGGCGCGGGCGCTATGCTGCGCGGCCGTCGTCAGGTCCTGGCGCGGCTCTGAGCCTGTCTCGGGTCTTCTCTTGAGCGCCGCTCTGCGCCGGTCCACAGTTGGCGGATTGTCGAGCCGCAAGAGGAACCCGCCCATGTCCACCGCCGTACGTGCCGCTGACACGCCGTTCGCCGTCGAGGTGGAACAGGACCAGGACTACTGGTGGTGCGCCTGTGGTCTGAGCAAGGCCCAGCCGTTCTGTGACGGATCGCACAAAGTCACCGACATCACGCCGGTGAAATTCACCGCCACCAAGAGCCGGACCGTGTTTTTCTGTGGCTGCAAGGCGACGGCGAAGCAGCCGCTCTGCGACGGTACTCACAACGCCTGAGGCGACGACCCTATTTCGCCGCCTGCGGATACATCGCCTCCGCCAACGCCCGGATGTCCGTCCGGTCGGTGGGCAGGATGAAACCGGCCTTGATGGCACCGTCCAGAGCTTTGTTGAATCGGCGCATGTAGTCGGCTTTGCCGCCCGGATAGAGCCGCTGGAGTGTGGCCGCATCAAACAGTTCCGTGCTTCCCGCCAGGAATCCCAGCGGTCCGCCTGAATTGCCCAGTCCGGAGTGCTTCGCCGTTGGCACGTCGACCCACGGCGAGCGGATGCCACCCTTCGCATTGCCTTCTGCGTCCAGCACCAGGTTGGATGGCCCGCCTGCGACAGGGGTAACAACCTCCAACTGCACAGCCTTGGGCGGCGCGCGCCCGGTCCGCACCCAGGCGTCCAGATGCGACAGCGCTGACATGGCCACATAGTGGTGCTGGGGCGCGGCATTCATCGGCTTGATCAATTTGCCGAGAAGCGTAGCCGAGGTCGGCTTCCAGGCAGCCACCAGCGCCGCGATCGGTGCCTCGCCACTGTCGATGGCGCTGACCATCAGGGCGTAGTTGTCCACATGAGCGGTCCCGGCCATCTCCCAGGTGCGCAGACGTTTGCTGTCCGGTTGGCGCGCCAGCAGAAACCCGCCGCCTTGATTGCCCATCAGGTCAGTCTCGGCAATCAGGGTCAGGACGGGCACCCGCAGGTCGCTCCGCAGTTTCAGCCCCGCCGGTGCGCGAGGGCCCGCGCCCGGTGCTCCGCCAACCCCTGCACCTGGGGCCAGCATCGCCGCGCTGCCCGACCGCGAGTGGATCAGGAAGCCATCGTAAATGCGGGCTAGTGGGTCTACTGCATTGACATAGGTGGTCAGGTACGAGGCCGACTGGCTCTCACCCATGGCAAGTACACGCGCCGCCTTCAGCCCGCCCAGCACCTGACCTGAGTCCACCACCCGTCCGGCTTGGGTGAACATGTCAAAGGCATAGGTATCGCCGGGATGGCTTAGCCCGCCGTACCTGGCTGGGTTCGCCGATTTCAATGCCCCGCCCGAGCCGAACCGAGAGCCACCCTCGACGCCCACGCGCTGAGCTGAAACGCCGACATAGGCATAGCCACTGCGTAGCAGTTCGCGGTGGGTGTAAGACCAGTCAGGCGCTGCATCGAGACCGCCGGTGACATTCAGCCACTCCACCGCCACCGTGCCGTTAAAGCGCTTGGCGTCGACGGGGCGCACTACGACGATCCGAGTCGCAAAGGCCGCGGTGTCGGCGGGCTCTGCCTTCCATCGGCCATCGATGGTGGGCTCGCCGGTTAACTTGAAGGACTGCGCCGTCCCGGTGAGGAAGAATTCCTCAACCACATAGCCCTTGGCCTTCAGGTCAAAGGCCCCCAGCCGCAACGCGGGCGCGCCGGCCACCGCGTTCACCTTGGGCATTTCAGCCGCCAAGGCTGCACCGGTCAGGCCAAGCGCCAGCGCCATGGCCGCGAT
This sequence comes from Alphaproteobacteria bacterium, assembly GCA_031415215.1. Lineage (GTDB taxonomy): Bacteria > Pseudomonadota > Alphaproteobacteria > Caulobacterales > Caulobacteraceae > Phenylobacterium. Next base: position 3,697 of record JANORH010000482.1, read on the forward strand.
CCAGTGCCGGATTGTCTGCGTCGAGATCATGTTCCCTACCCCTTAGCCTTGTACGCCAAGGCATAGCGCGCTCGCGGCCTTGCTGCATCAGGAACATAAGCGCTGAGGTCGAGGCAATTGCCGCCTCCGGAATGAAGGCTTATCTCAAGCCTCATGAAAACCACCCTAACCTGGCTGGGCCGGGCCGCGCTGTTGGCCGTATTGGCAGTGGCCTTCGCCGGTGCCATCGATCCACATCACAATGCCGCCCGAAACGTGCCCGCGCCGGATGTGGTGGAGCACGTGGTCTATGGCTATCTACTGACCCTGCTAACCATCGTCTCGCTGCCCCGCATCAGTCCCTGGTGGATTGGTGCCGGCTTTATGGCCGTGGGCGCAGGCTTCGAAGTGACCCAGGTCTTCGGCCTGGTATCCGGCACCTTCCAGTGGAAGGACCTGGCATCCAACACCGCGGGCGTTGCGGCTGCCCTGATCCCGTTTGCGCTGGCGAGACGTTCGCGCACCGCCCGGTAGACGCCCTACCCCGCCAACAGCGGGTCCAGCTCGCCTGCTCGCTCCAGGGCCACCAGGTCGTCGCAGCCCCCGATATGCTGGTCGCTGATGAATATCTGCGGGAATGTGGCGCGGCCGCCGGAACGCTGGATCATCTCCTGGCGCTTATCGGGGTCGAACGCGGCCTCGATTTCATCGAAGGCGACGCCCTTGGTTTCCAGAAGCTCGACCGCCCGGATGCAGAACGGGCAGTAGGGTTTGGTGTAGATGGTTACGTGGCTCATGGCGCTCTGACACAGCTGCTTTGTGGGATGATCATAGGGTGAGTCCTGCCGCTTCCTGAACCCTTGCGACGACGGCAAGGTCGACGCGGGCAGCTCCGGCGGCTTTCAGGGCCCGCGCACAGCCTTCGGCGGTGGCACCGGTGGTCAAAACGTCATCAATCAACAGGATTCTCAGACCCGCAACCTTGTCGGCCCGCCCTGCCGGGACGTGGAACGCGCCAGCCACGTTGCGCAGGCGGCCGGAGCCTGATTTGCCGCCCTGCGTCGCGGTCGCCCGGCGGCGAACCAGGGCGTCGGGCAGCCAGGGCGTGCCGGTCATGGCCGCCAGCGGCCGGGCGATCTCGGCAGCCTGATTATAGCGTCGACGCAGCAGCCTGAGCGGATGCAGGGGCACGGGGGCGATGGCGTCGGCCTCGTCGATCAACTCGCGGGCGGCTCGCGACAGCCAGCGGGCGAACATCGGTGCCAGGTCCAGGCGGTCGGCGTGTTTCAGCTGGAGGATCGGTTCGCGCGACGCCTCGTCATAGAGGCAGGCCGCGCGGGCAGCGTCGAAAGCCCGGGGTTTCGCCAGACAGGCAGCGCATCGCGCACCGGGATCATAGGCAAACGGCGTCCCGCAACCATCGCACACCGGGCCGTCCAGAAACCGGATCCGGCCCCAGGCATCCGCCGTGAAACCCCCCGCCAGGGGGCGCGGGCCACCGTCCAGCGCCTGTGGCGGGAACAGCATATCCAGCGTCCCCCGCCAGGCGGCTTGCGCTTTTGGCTTCCAACGGCTGGCGAAATCGCCATCTTCCGCGCTCATGCCGACGCACAACTCCTCTTTGCCACCACAAATCTTTGACCGGGCCTTGCATCGCAAACGGCTGGACCGGGCTGCAGAGGGCTATCAGCGCGCCGATTTTCTGCAGCGCCGGACCGCTTGTGATCTGGCCGAGCGTCTGGCACCTATCCTGCGCAGCTTTCCGCTCGCCGTCGACCTTTCCGCGCGAAAAGGGGCGTTTGCCGAGGCTTTGGCGACTGAGGCGCCGGATAGGGTCGACGCCCTGATCGAAGTTGACCTGTCGCCGGCCATGCTCTCGTCCCGTGCCGGGCTGAGGCTGGTGGCCGATGAAGAACGCCTGCCGTTCGCCGACGCCAGTGTCGACCTCATCGTCTCCACGCTGGGTCTTCATTGGACCAATGACGTGGTGGGAGCCTTGATCCAGGTCCGCCGGGCACTGAAGCCAGGCGGGCTGTTTCTGGGTGCCTTCCTGGGCGGCGTGACGCTGACCGAGTTGCGTCAATCGCTAATGGCTGCCGAGACCGAAATTCTAGGCGGGGCGGGCAGCCGCGTCTCGCCCTTCGCCGACCTGCAGGATGCCGCCGGTCTGTTGGGTCGCGCCGGGTTCAGAGAGCCGGTGGCCGACGTCGATACCGTCACTGTCACCTATGACCATCCGCTGAAGCTGATGCTGGATCTACGCCAGATGGGCGAAACAGCGGTGCTGGCAGACCGACATCCCAAGGCCCTGACCCGGACCCTGCTGGCGCGCACCGCCGAGCTCTATGCCAAGCGGTTCGCCGACTCCGACGGACGCATCCCGGCAACCTTCGAGATCATCACTCTCACCGGCTGGGTGGCGGGTTAATCGTCGCCGGGAATGGCGATAAGCTCGATTTCGAACTGCAATGTGCTGTTGGACGGTATGGGATCTCGATAGCGCGAGCCATAGGCGATGCTGGCAGGGATGACGAATTCCCAGGTCTCGCCCAAGCGCATCATCGGCACGCCCTCCTGCCAACCCTTGATCAACCGCGGCAGGGGGAAGGTGGCGGGTTCGCCGCGGGCGCGCGAGGAATCGAACTCGCGGCCATCAATGAAACGGCCGACATAGTGGATGGTCACCACCGCGCCCGGCACAGGCATCGGCGCCGAACTCTTCGCAGCCTTCATCCGGCGATACTGCAGCCCACTGTCCGTCGCCTTCCAGCCAGCGCGCTTCAGGCTCCAGGCTTCGAAGACGGCCTGCCCCTGTTCCCACTGTTCCTGAGGCGTCCCGTTATAGATGAACGGTGTCGCCGGGGTGGGCGCAGGTGCCGTCGCGCAGGCAGACAAGGTCAGAGAGGCGATGAGGACGGCAAACGGGCGAACGGTCATGAGTAATCCCGGTGAGGCATTTGGAGCCTTCCTAATGTGCCTGCATCAGATGGGGAAGTGTCGGCCAACCGTGCACCCGATCAAGGGGGCTGGGGGGCTGATCAGGGTCCGGACCGGAAGCGGGTCAGCCGACAGGTCTAGATAAGCCACTGCCTTGTGTTCGAGGCGGGCCCGCATTGGGGCCATTTCGCGGCGCAATGACCGACCATTGCCTCCGCGCGCGCCAAGGGGCATGTGACATCGCGACATACCATTACGAGGAAACGCCATGTCCAACACCATTCCGACCAGCGGGCTGCAGCTCCGCTCGATCATCAAGTCCAGCGGCGAGCTGGAACTGTCCTTGGCCACCGTCGAGGTGGCGGCACCCACCGGCGATGAGATCCTGGTGCGCATTGGCGGCTCGCCGATCAATCCGTCAGACCTGGGGCTGCTGCTCGGCGCCGCCGACGTCACAACAGCCAAGGCCTCGGGCGGTGTCACCACCGCCCAGGTGCCGCCCGGCCTGATGAGGGCGATGGCGGGGCGTCTCGATGAGTCGATGCCGGTCGGCAATGAGGGCGCAGGCACGGTGATCGCCGCCGGACATGATGCTGCGGCCCAGGCGCTGCTGGGCAAGACCGTCGCTATCCTCGGCGGCGCTATGTACGCCCAGTACCGCACGGTGAAGGCGGGCGACGCCTTACTTCTGGCGGCTGATGCAAGCGCTGCGGACGGCGCTTCCTGTTTCGTCAATCCGCTGACCGCGCTGGGCATGGTCGAAACCATGCGCCGCGAGGGCCACACCGCCCTGGTGCACACCGCCGCCGCCTCCAACCTGGGTCAGATGCTGAACAAGATCTGCATCATGGATGGGGTGGACCTGGTAAACATCGTGCGCAGCCCCGAGCAGACCAAAATCCTCAAGGACATCGGTGCCAAGTACGTGGTGGATTCCAGTTCTTCGACGTTCATGGAAGAGTTGGTTGCGGCGCTCAGCACCACGGGCGCCACCCTGGCCTTCGACGCGATCGGCGGCGGCAAGC
>JANORH010000483.1:0-17918 GCA_031415215.1 Alphaproteobacteria bacterium
CGAGGGCTACAGCCCCTATGACCGGGTGTCGGCCCAGCCCTATCCACCGATCCTGGCCACCGGCGGGCTGTCAGACCCGCGCGTTACCTATTGGGAACCGGCCAAATGGACAGCAAGGCTGCGCGACATTTCGACAGGCGACGCTCCGATCCTGCTCAAGATCAACATGGAGGCGGGTCACGGCGGCGCTTCCGGCCGTTTCGACTTCCTGAAGGAGATCGCCCTGGACTACGCCTTCGCCATCTGGGCGCTGGAGGGGAGCTGGAAAACGTCATGATTATCCGGGCGGCAGAGGCAACGGACGCAGACGCTTTGGCGGCGATCTACGGACACCACGTGCTGCATGGGTTCGGCACGTTCGAAATAGTGCCGCCAGATGCGGCCGCCATGGATGCCAAGCGTCGCGATATCCAGGGCTACGGCCTGCCGTTCCTGGTCGCGGAACGCGAGGGTCGGGTGCTGGGGTATGCCTCCGCAGGTCCGTTTCGCCCGCGCCCGGGCTACCGGTTTACCGCCGAAGACAGCGTCTATGTGGCGCCTGACGCCATCGGCCAGGGTGTCGGCCGCGCCGTGCTCGCCCCCGTCATCGCTGCCTGCGAAGCGTTCGGCCTTCGCCATCTGGTGGCCGTGATCGGCGACAGCGGCAACGCCGCGTCCATCGGACTGCATACGTCCCTCGGCTTCGAGCATCGCGGCGTCGGCCACAGCTTCGGCTTCAAGCATGGCCGCTGGGTCGACATCGTCTGGATGCAGAAACCGCTCAACGGCGGCGACACCTGCCTGCCCGACACGGAGGGCATTGCGCTCTGATGGGGCAGCGCAGCAAACTGTGATAAAGTGCCTCAGAATTGCAAGAGGCCTGACGTGCACGCCGACATCGATAACCGACGCGCGGCGTTAAGTGAGATTTACCGGCGCTTCGGCGTAGCGCGGCTGGAGGTTTTCGGTTCGACTGCCCGAGGGGCAGACTTTGATCGGACCCGCAGCGACGCCGATTTTCTGGTCGAGTTCACACCCGGCAGCCAGTTGTCGCCGCTGGGTCAATACTTTGGTCTGGCCACGGCATTGGCGGCCCTGCTCGGACGCGAGGTCGATCTGGTGGAGCCCGGCGCGATCCGCAACCCCTTTGTGCTGGCTGCAATCAATCGAGCGCGCGAGGTGGTCTATGCCGCGTGACGCGCGGGCCTATCTTTGGGGCATCCAGACGGCTGCCAAGGCCATCGAACGTTCGTCGCCGGGGTAGATGCCGCAACTTATGCAAACTCGGATGTCATTCACTTGGCAGTCGAGCGCAAGTTCGAGATTATCGGGGAAGCCCTTGGACAGTTGCTGAAACTGGACCCTGTGCTGGCTCAGCGGATTCCCGATCTACGCCACATCATCGCCTTCCGGAATCTGCTGATCCACGGATATGCGGCGATCGAGCATACGCGTGTCCTGCGGATCGTTGAATCGTCGCTGCCTGGCTTGACCGATTGCGGTGCCGTCCTGCTGGATGAACTGGGGCCGCTGTGAGGCCAACCCACACCGCGCTCCGGCTCAACAGGGATGTCCCGGAGACGCGCCAATTATCTGGCCGGAAAATGGCTGCCCTTTTTGCGGCAAGCGTCTCACCGCAGGGGCACGTTGGCTGGGGAACTAGGACTCGAACCTAGAACGACGGTACCAAAAACCGCTGTGTTACCATTACACCATTCCCCAGCAGGAACGTATTCGCCACGGGTCCGACCCGTGGGAGCGGGGGAAATAGCGCAGGCGACCCCGCGATGCAACGCCTCTGCGCAACGCCGCGTGACGGGCCGCTTGCTAGGCCGCAGACCCTCCTCTATACGGTCGCTTCCTAAAAGTCGGAGTGTGGCTCAGCCTGGTAGAGCACCGCGTTCGGGACGCGGGGGTCGCAGGTTCAAATCCTGCCACTCCGACCAACTAGGCCGGCCCCAGACCGGCCCTCCCGCCAGGTGCGGAAGACGTCACGACAAGTCCGTCGGTTACCCAGATACCCCCTCTATACACTGGCTCTCCAGGCGGCCGCTTTCGGCCGTAACAGGGACTTTTTGCGCCCTGCTCTCTGGGGCCATTCCAGAAGTGTACCTTTCCAAAAACACCCCCGTCCACCGGAACGAGGCGCACTCGTCTGTGGAGTTCCAACGGCGACTGCCATTCCCTGGTATCAGGGAAATTATCAGGGAATTGATCAAGTAAATGCCGCTGACCATCACCCGCGAGCATGAGAGATCTGGGAGGTAACCAGCACGTTTCAAACGCGGCAAATGCTGCTGACAGCTAGCCTGCGCGCATCCCAAGCTGCGCGACGAGATCGCGCTGCGCCGACCAGCTGAATGGCAGCGGCTGCGCCGTCAGGCCCGCCAACGACACCCCATATCCCTGGCGACCTGCGAGGATGGTTTCAGCGATGTCAGGCGCCAGATATGCCAGCGGCAACAGACGAGCAGTGTAGTGGTTGCAGAGCCCTTCACGACGCGCGAGGGCCTTGATGGATAGTACATCGCCGCTTTCGAGCTGGCGGCTCCAGGCCTTCGCAAGGACGACCGCGCGAACCAGCGCCCGGTCGATCCGGGCCGACTGGCCCGGCGTTCCGTCCGCGGCTTCAAGGGTCACAGCATGCTGACGCCGGCGCATGTGGAACGCGATGCGGATGCTGGCGGTCGCAGCGTCGAGATGCTTCACATTCTGCCCCGACAGCGCCTCCACACTGAGCGCCGCCTTCATGGCGCGGACCTCGATCTGGTCTTCGCTCAGCGTCACACTTTGCAGGGCGGCGACCAGGCGATCCATCTCGGCATCCTCCGGCCTTACGGATCGCGCTTCGGACGGCTTTACCCTTGTGGCTGCCGAGGTTGTCCATGATCACCACGTCGCCGGGCGAGAGTGTCGGGACGAGGCATTGCTCGGTCCATGCGCGGAAGTATTCGCCGTTGATCGGCCCGTCGAGCACGTAGGGCGCGTCGATCCGGTCGTGGCGCAGGGCCGCCAGGAAGGTCAGCGTCTTCCAGTGACCATGCGGGACCTTGTCCACCAGCCGCTGGCCTTTGGCGCAGCGACCATGGGTGCGGGTCATGTTGGTCTTGGCCCAGGTCTCGTCGATGAAGACCAGGCGGCGGGGATCAAGCCGGGCCTGATAGCGCTTCCACCGCACGCGCTTGCGGGCCACGTCCGGCCGGTCCTGCTCGATGGCGAACAGGCTTTTTTTTGAAGGTCATCCCCTCGCGCCGGTAGAACCGCCACACTGCGTCGTAACTCACCACCACGCCCCGATCCGCCAGCTCCCGTCGGATCGCCCGCAGCGTCAGGTCCGGTGCCTCGGCGATCCGCGCCAGCAACCACGCCCGCTCCCCGGCCAGCACCAAAGGCCGATGTCCGCCCATCCGGCGCGCCGCCGGACTACCTTCCAACCGCAGTCGCTGCGACCAGCGCACCGCCGTGGCCACACCCACACCGAACCGCTCCGCCGCTTCCCGGCAAGTCCCGCCGGACACCACGAACCGCGCAACCCGATCCCGCAAATCCAATGAATACGGTCGACCCATGCAAGCTGACCTCCCGTCCAGCCCGCATCTTGAATCATGATCCGCTCAATCGCGGAATCCCGATTCAGCTAAAAGCGGACAGGCTCTAGCAGGATGAGGAAAAAGGATTTTTCGAACCGTTCGGCGCGATCTGGTGCCCCAAGTGCGCATTGAAAATATAATGTTTTCAATGCACCAATTTTTACTATGCGCTCAGAATGAGAAATTTGGGCCGATCTAGCCCCCAGTCCCGACTTTTTCCTCAGCCTGCTAGACCGGCCTGCGAAAGAAAGTTGTGCCGACGTGACTCTGGGATCGATCATTCTGACGGGCGGCGGATCGGTCAGGATGGGTGAGGACAAGGCCGGGCTTGACTGGTTGGGCCAGCGGGCGGTCGATCGGGTGGCCCATTTGGCGCTGGCGTGCGGCGCCCATCCGGTCATGACGGCCGGCTCGGGCGACTATGGACTGCCGTACGTCGCCGACGACGCGCGGGACGGCGGGCCGGTCGGCGGCATCCTAAGCGGCATCCGCGCGCTGAAGAACGCGGGCTGCCAACGCGCCTTGATCCTGGCCGTGGACGCGCCGATGATCCTCGCCGAAGACTTGGCGCCGCTTCTGGCGGCCGCCGGACCGGGTTCCGCATTCGAGACGTTACACCTGCCCATGGTGCTGGATCTGACAGCCGTCCCGCACGATGCGGCCGCCGGATGGTCTGTCGCGCGTTTCATCGAGCAGGCCGGGCTCGTCCGCATGTCTTGCTCGCCGGAAGGCTTGGAGCGGCTGCGCGGTGCCAACACGCCACACGAACGTCGCGATCAGTTGCGGCGCTACCGCGATGCGGCGGGCGGCAGTGAAACGTGAGGCGTCGGTCCGAGACCGTGCGGACCTAGTCGGCCCGAACCAGTCCGAACTGCCGCAGGTACCACTGCTGGAATGTGATCACGCGGCGCTCCTGGTCAGAGTAGCGACCCGGCCGGTAGCGCGAGGACAGGATGCCGGCCTGATTGTGCTCGGTGATCACCTTGTCCTGTTTGGTAGTGGCGTCCCAGGCCCATATCATCTTGTCGACATCGTAGTCGGTCGCCTTGCCGTCCACGAGCCAGATCAGGTCGACGTCCGTCTCCATCGGTCCGCGCGGTGTGAACAGGAACAGAATGGCAAAGTCATTGTCGGCGACGATGTGGCTGACCGGCGTGAATGACAGGTGCATCCGTCCCTGGTCCCAGCCCAACCGCTTGCCCATCAGGCCGGACGCCGCCGTGCCGTCTTCCGTTTCGGTCTCGAATCCCTCGCGCAGGGTCCTCTGGATCAGGAGCCTCAGATGCGAAGATTCGGGTCCGTCGTCGACCGTGCCGATCGGTCGCCCCAAGGTGGCGGCATGCGCCTCCCAGGCTTCAAGCACGGGCTGGTAAAGCGCGACCGCTTCCGCCGGACCTGAGCTTGGCCCTGCGCCGCAGGCCACCAGGGCTTCTGGCGGATGCAGCGAGCAGAACTCGGGGTGCGCCGGCTGGCAGTGATAGCACTCGATGAAGTTCTCGACGACGAGCTTCCAGTTGGCCGTCGTCGGATAGGAAGCTCGATGCGCGATCTTCGCATCCTCGAAGCCGTGAAAGTCGAGATAGGGGGCCAGGTCGCCGAAGGTGGTGTCGAAGTCTTCGGGCTCGCCCACCGACAGGTTCACGAAGATCAGGCCGAAGAACACCCTCACGTGACAGGCCAGCAGCCCATTGTCTTCCTTGACGAAATCCTCGGGCATCAGCCGCGCGGCGACCAATGCGCCATCCAGGCCGTAGGTCCAGGCATGGTAGGGACACGTCAGGCGGGTCTTGTGGCCCGAGTCTTCGGTGCAGATCAACGAGCCCCTGTGACGGCATACATTGTAGTAGGCGCGGACCGAGGTCTCGTTCTCACGAAGGATGATGATCTGTTCGTCGCCGATCTTGAACAGGAAGTAGTCGCCCCGTTCGCGGATGCGGTCCACGTGGCCGGCCAGGGTCCACTTTCGGCCCACAACCCGGTCCATGTCCGCAGCGAAGACCTCGTCGCTGCAATAGAATTCGCGGTCGAAGCTGTAGCCAACCTGGGTGTTGGCGGCCAGCCTGGCCATCAGCGGGGCGTCAGTCATCGCAAGACCTCGGTCGACTGTCATTGTTTGATGCGGGTGTTGGCGGGGTCGAACATCGGGCGCAGCGACGCCGTCGCCGGATAGCGAACGCCGGCGATCTCGATTTCCAGGTTGTCGAGGTCCGGCGCGCCGCCATCAGGGGTGGCCACGTAGCCCAGTCCTGCAGCCGCGCCCAGCGTGTGGGCGTACATGCCGGATCGGATGTAGCCGACGATGCTCTCGCCGCGCCAGATCGGCTCGTTGTGATAGAGCAGTGGCTCCGGCGACTTCAGCAGAAACTGCACCAGCCGCTGTTTCAACCCTTCGGCCTTCTGGCGCACAAGCGCGTCACGCCCGATGAAGCCGCCGGCCTTGTTCAGCTTCACGGCAAAGCCAAGACCCGCCTCCAGCGGCGTGTCCTCATCGGTGATGTCGTGGCCCCAGTGTCGGTAGCCCTTCTCCATCCGCAGCGAGTTCAGCGCGTGGTAGCCGGCATGAACGAGCCCGAACGCCCGACCCGCCTCGACAATCGCATCGTAGACACCGGTCATGAACTCGGTGGGTATGTACAGTTCCCACCCCAGTTCGCCCACGTAGGTGATCCGCGCGGCGCGCACGATCGCATAGCCCAGCTCGATCTCCTGGCTGGTGGCGAAGGGAAACGCCGCATCCGACATGTCGTTCGGCGTCAGCGACTGCAGCAGCGCCCGGGCGTTCGGGCCCATGATCGAAATCACGCCCATGCCCGAGGTGACATTGGTCAGGACGCAATGGGCGTCCGGCGGGATGTGCCGTTTCAGCCAGTTGAAATCCCGGGTCTCGGTCTCGGCCCCGGCGATGATCAGATAGGCGTTCTCCGCAAGCCGCGTCACCGTTAAGTCCGCCTCAATCCCCCCGGCCGGATTGAGCCACTGGGTGTAGATCAGCCGGCCCGGGGCGACGTCGACGTCATTGGCGCAGACCTGGTTGAGAACCGCCGTGGTGTCGGCACCCTCCAGCCGGAACTTGGCGAAGGAGGATTGATCGAACAGGCCGACGGCCTCGCGGACAGCGCGGTGCTCGCCGGCGCTGTGTTCGAACCAGTTCTGCCGACCATAGCTGTACTGATACTTGGGCTCAACGCCCGGCGGCGCGTACCAGTTCGGGCGCTCCCATCCATAGGCCTCGCCATGGCAGGCGCCGGCAGCCGCGACGCGATCATGGACAGCTGAGCGTCTAACGCCGCGGGCGGTCTCGTACTGCTTGAACGGCCAATGGGTCGCGTACAGCAGCCCCAGGCTCTCGCTGACCCGTTCGCGCAGGTACTTGCGATTGATCTGGAACGGCATGTTACGCCGGACGTCGACCGTCCAGAGATCTGCCGGGGGGATCCCGTCGCGGATCCATTCGGCCATCACCTTGCCGATGCCGCCCGCTGACTGCAGTCCGATGGAATTCAGACCCGCGGCCACGAAGCAGTTTTTCAGCTCGGCGGACTCGCCCAGGTGATAGCGAACGTCCGGCGTGAAACTCTCGGGACCGCAGAAGAACTTCTTGATCCCGGCGTTTTCCAGCGCGGGCACACGGCGCATGGCGTCCACCAGCACCGGTTCAAAGTGACCGAAGTCGCCGGCGATCTCATCGAAACAGAAATCCTCGGAAATGCCGTCCACGCCCCATGGCCGAGCGTTGGGCTCAAACGCTCCCACCAGAAGCTTGCCGGCGTCGTACTTGTAATAGGCGCAGTAGTCGTAGTCCCGCAGCACCGGCAGCTGCGGCGACAGGCCTTCGACGCCCTCGAACAGCACGTAGTAGTGCTCACAGGCATGCAGCGGCGCCGTGACGCCGACGCTGGCGGCCAGGTCGCGGGTCCACATGCCGCCGCACAGCACCACATAGTCGGCGTCGATTCGACCGTCGGCGGTCTCTACGCCCGTCACCCGCTCGCCGTCCTGGCGGATCTTGGTGACCTTGGTGTTCTCGAAGATCCGAACACCGCCGGCGCGCGCGCCCTTTGCCAGGGCCTGGGTGATGTCGACGGCGTTGGCGTAGCCGTCGCTGGGGATGTGAATGCCGCCGACGATGTCGTCGACATTGGCGATCGGATAGAGCGCCTTGATCTCGTCGGGGCCGATGACGCGCACCGGCAGGTCGAAGACCTTGGCCATCGAGGCGCTGCGCTTCAGTTCCTCAAACCGCTCGGAGTTGGTGGCCATCGAGATCGAGCCGCACTGGCGATAGCCCGTCGCCTGGCCCGTCTCGGCCTCAAGCCCGCGGTAGAGCTCGCCGGTGTACTTGGCCAGCTTCGTCATGTTGATCGAGGGGCGCAGCTGGCCGACCAGGCCGGCGGCATGCCAGGTCGTGCCGCTGGTCAGCTGTTTGCGCTCCAGCAGGACCACGTCGCTCCAGCCGATCTTCGCCAAGTGGTAGGCGATGGAGCAGCCGATGACGCCGCCGCCAACGATAACGACCCGGGCCCGGGACGGCAGTTCAGACGCCACGGTGCTCAAACCTTCATATTCAGATTGTCGGAATCGTAGGCCGGGTGTTCGAGCACCGTCGCGGTCTGACGCTCACCCTGCAGGTAGACATCGAACCTTGATCCCGGCGCCGCGAACTCGGGCTCGACACAGGCGAACAGCAGGCTCTTCTTCACCCGATGGCCGTAGGCACCGGACGTGGTCAGTCCGATGCAGCGCTCACCTGCCAGCGCCGGCTCGCCGCCGCGGGCGTCGATCCCGGCGGCGTCCAGTTCACAGTAGACGATCCGCAGCGGACGGTCCGGCGCGTTCAGGGTCGCCGCCTTGCCCACAAAGTCCGGCTTCTTGAAATTGATGAACCGCCGCATGCCCGCCTCGAGCATGTTCAACTCGTTGGTCAGCTCATTGCCCCAGGCCTTGTAGCCTTTCTCGATCCGCATGGTGTTGACTGCATAGAGGCCATAGTTGGCGATCCCGAGATCCTGGCCGGCCACCCAGATCGCGTCATAAAGGGCTGCCATGGCATCCATCGGCGGATGCAGCTCCCAGCCTAGTTCGCCGACGTAGCTCACCCGCAGCGCGCGGACCTTGTAACCTGCGATCTCGATTTCCTGGCCGCTCAGCCAGCGGAATCCCTCATTGCTGAGGTCGGCGTCGGTGAGCCTGGACAACAGGTCGCGTGACCTCGGTCCGCTGAGCACCAGTACGCCGCGATCCTCAGTGACATTCCGGATCTCGACCTGCTCGCCGGGCAGGCGTGACTGAATCATCAGATCGAGATCCCGCTGCTCGGCCGCCGCCGCCGACAAGCAATAGAACTGATCGTCGGCAAACCGGGTCACGGTCATCTCGCCGGCGATCCGGCCACCCCGCGAGAGCGGATGCACCAGGCCGATGCCGCCCGGCTTTGTGGGCATTCGGTTGGCGCAGATCCGGTTGAGGAACACCTCCGCATCCGGGCCAGAAACGTCGTACTTGGCGAAGCCGGTCAAATCCAGAACGCCGACCCGCTCCTGCACGGCCCGGACCTCCTCGGCGACCACCTCGAAGACATTGGTGCGCCCGTATCCCGAGATCTCCTCGCGGCCATCCAGCGAGAACCACTTCGGGCGCTCCCAGCCATAGGTTTCGCTGTGGACCGCGCCTTGCGCCAACAGACGATCGTGCAGGGGGCTGACCTTGCAGGGCCGGCCATCCGGTTCTTCCTCGCCGGGCAGGCGGGTGGTGAAGGTCAGGCGATAGTCCAGAAACACCTTGGCGCGGGAGTAGGCCTGGTCGGCATAGGGGCCGTACCGGCGCGGATCGAACTCCGTCATGTTGATCTCGGCGTCGCCCTCGACCATCCACTGGGCCAGGTACTTGCCCGCCCCGCCGCCCTGGGCGATGCCGAACGACGTGCCGCAGCACATCCAGAAGTTCCGCAGGCCCGGCGCCGGGCCCAGGAGCGGACCGCCGTCGGGCGTATGGGGGATCGCGCCATTGATCACCCGGCGGATGCCGACCTCTCCGAACACGGGCATCCGCTCGATCGCCCGCTCCAGCCACAACGAGATCCGGTCCAGGTCGCCGGTAAACAGCTCGGCCGTGGACTCCCACTCCGGCGCACCGCTCGACGCCCAGGCCTCGCGCAGGCCGGTATTCTCATAGACGCCGATCAGCCCGCTGTTCTGCTCCTGCCGGAAGTAGCCCGACATGTAGGGGTCGCGCATGACCGGGATCTCGACGCCCCGTTCGATGAACGCCGGGATCGGGTCCGTCACCAGATAGTGGTGCTCCATGTTGGTGATCGGCGTGTCGAGCCCGACCATCTGGCCGACCTGACGCGCGTAACAGCCGGCGGCGTTGACGACGATCTCGGCGACCACGTCACCCTGCTCGGTCCGCACGCGCCACTGGCCATCCGGCAGCACGTCAATCCCGATGACCCGGTTCTTGCGGACAATCTCGGCGCCCATATTCCGCGCGCCGATGGCCATGGCGTTGCAAAGGCCAGCGGGATCGGCATGGCCGTCATCGGTTGTGTAGGCGCCGGCGATGACACCGTCCGTGGTCAGGAACGGATTGAGCTGGCGGATCTCGTCGGGGCCGATGATCTCCATGTTGAAGCCGATGGCCTTGGAGTAGCCGTGGATGTACTTGAACCACGCCAGTTCGCGCGCGTTGGTGGCCAACCGGATGCCGCCCGACGCGTGCCAGCTGACGTACTGGCCGGTGATGGCCTCCAGCTTTGGATACAGCTGGTTGCTGTAGGCGTGCATCTTGGCCAGGTTGTAGCTGCCGGTGATGTTGGGGCACTGGCCGGCCGCATGCCAGGTCGAGCCGGACGTCAGCTCGTCTTTTTCGATCAGAAGGGTGTCCGTCCAGCCGAGCTCCGCCAGGTGGTACAACAGGCTGGCGCCCATGATCCCGCCGCCGACAATGACCACCCGTGCATGCGACTTCATCCGGTGAGCCTAGTCATCGCTTCAGGGGCGACGCAAATCAGTATTTCAGTGCATTTGACACGAATTTGTTTATGGATAGAACGTGCCTGTCTCGCGCCCGCCCCTCTCAGGTCTGCCGCCGCTGCTGCTCCTGCGCGCGTTCGAAGCGGCGGCTCGGGCCGCCAGCTTCACGGCGGCGGCCAAGGAACTGAACATCACCCAGGCTGCCGTCAGCTATCAGGTGCGCGCCCTAGAAGATCACCTGGGGTTCGCGCTGTTCGAACGGAAACCCAGAGGCGTCAAACTGACCGCCATGGGCGTCGCCTACCTCGCCCCGGTGCGCAAGGCGTTCGACGACCTGGCCATCTCGACCATCGGCCTCTTCGGATCCCGTACGCGGGTGCAGATCCGGGTCCAGGCGCCGGTCTCCTTCGCCGCCCTGTGGCTGGCCCCCCGGCTGCCCCGCTTTCTCGCCGCCTACCCGAACATCGAGGTGCGGCTGTCCTCGACGGTGTGGGAAAACGCCGTCCCTGACGCGGCGACCGACCTTGAGATCCGCTACGGCGACGGCCGGTTCCCCGGCTATAGCGCCGAGCGTCTCGTGAACCAGAACCTTGCGATCGTCTGCAGCCCGGCGGTTCAGGCGCTGGCGTCTGACCCGGTTGATCTGGCCGCGTTGGCGCAAAGCCAGATGATCCACATCATGGGTCACGAACCCCACTGGTTGCTGGCGCTTTCGGCCCTTCGGGTCGGCGACGTCGACGCGATCGCAGGACCCACAGTCGACACCACCGTCGCTGCGCTGGAAATGGCGGCCAGCGGCACCGGCTATGTCCTGACACACCCGCTCTTCATGGCACCCTATCTGGAATCCGGGCGCCTGGTCGTCTCGTCAAACCAGACCTTCGCCGATCCGCAGAGCTTCTACGTCGTTGCTCCGGACCGGCCCCAGCGGACACGCCGCGAGGTTCATGTGTTTCAGGAGTGGCTGAAGCAGCAGGCCGAGGCCTAACCTTTTGGCCTTGCCCGCGCGTCCTCAACCACCATCGCTGCACCCTTCTCGGCCACCATCACGGTGGGCGCATTGGTGTTTCCCGAGGTCACGGTCGGGAAGATGGACGCATCGATGACGCGTAGACCCTGCACGCCGTGGACCCGCAGCCGGGCGTCCACCACGGATTGCGCAGGATCCAACCCCATCATGCAGGTTCCGACCGGGTGATAGACCGTGTCCGCGCGGTCCCTGAAGTCCTGAAGCAGGTCCTCGTCAGACTGCAGGTGATCGCCGGGCAGGATCTCGCCGGTGATGATGTTCGCCAAGGGCGCTGTCGCCGCCAATCGCCGGAGTATCCGGATACCGGCAAGGGCTTCCGAGACATCCTTCTCCGTCGCCAGATAATTCGGCTGGATGACCGGGTGGGTGAACGGATCGGACGACCGGATCGACAGCGAGCCCCGGCTGGTCGGCCGACAGGCGTTGAACGAAAGCAGAAAAGCCGAGAACGGGTCCGGCTGGGTGAGCCGCCGTTCGGACAGCGGCGTCCGGGTGTAGCTGACGGGGCTGAAATAGAGCTGCAGGTTCGGTCGGTCCTGGTGCGCATCGCTGCGTACGAAGCCGCCGCCCTGGTTGACGCTCATCGACAGCGGGCCGCCGCGATCCAGCAGATAGCGCAGGGCGGCCTTCACCTTGCCGCTGAACGGGCCGAGCTCATCGTTCAGGGTCGGTCGGCTTGAGCGATAGAAGTACGACACCGCCAGGTGATCCTGCAGGTTCTGGCCGACCGCCACCGCGTCCACGATGGGCTCAATGTCCAGTCCCCGCAGATGCTCCGCCTCGCCGATTCCGGAGAGCTGAAGCAGCTGTGG
Organism: Alphaproteobacteria bacterium; assembly: GCA_031415215.1. Taxonomy (GTDB): domain Bacteria; phylum Pseudomonadota; class Alphaproteobacteria; order Caulobacterales; family Caulobacteraceae; genus Phenylobacterium. Next base: position 12,383 of record JANORH010000483.1, read on the forward strand.
CGAGTTCACCGATCCGCCGCACAGGATGACTTCACATCGGGCCATAACCCGTTGTGTCTGGCCGCCGCGACGATACTCGACGCCGATCGCGCGCTGTCCTTCGAACAGGATCCGTGTGGCGTGGGATCGGGCGCGCAAGTCGACGTTTCCGCGTCGCAGCGCCGGTCTCAGAAAAGCGTTGGCGCTGGATGCGCGGCGACCGTTGTCGGTGTTGATCTGGTAAACGCCGACACCCTCGCCGTTGGGCCCGTTGAAGTCGGAGCACGGCGCAAACCCGATCCCGGCCGCTGTCTCGACAAAGGTCTCGCAAAGGGGGTGCGCGCGGCGGGTAATGTCCGTCACATGGATCGGCCCGCCGCGACCACGGTGCGGCGTCTCCTCGCCGTCATAGTCTTCCGACATGCGAAAATAGGGCAGGACATCGTCGAAGGCCCATCCGGGATTGCCCAGGGCGGCCCAGTCGTCAAAGTCGCCCGGCTGACCGCGCGCGTAGACCATGGCGTTGATCGAGCCCGAGCCGCCGATCACCTTGCCGCGTGGCCAGTAGGTGCTGCGTCCCGACAGCCCCGGGACTGACGCCGTATCGTACATCCAGTTGATGCGCGGATCGAAGAAAGTCCGGCCATACCCGATCGGAAGCTGGATCCAGACCGTGCGATCCGATCCGCCCGCCTCCAGCACCAGCACCGAGACGTTCGGGTCTTCAGACAGGCGGCTGGCCACCACGCAGCCGGCCGTGCCGGCGCCCACGATCACATAGTCGAACGTGTCCATCACCGGACCGGGTGCTGGGTCATCTCGAGATGCAGCATCGCACCTGTGTAAGGATTGGCCTCGGCGACAGCTTCGTTCAGCTCGACACCCAGTCCCGGCTCGTCAGACGGAATGACATAGCCCTCTTCCCAGCGGACCGGCTTCATCAGGATCTCGGCGTGGAACCCCTGCCAGTACTCGATGCTTTCGAGGATCAGGAAGTTCGGCGAGCAGGTTGCAATCTGGATGTTGGCCGCGCCGACGATGGGACCGCAATACAGGTGCGGCGCGATCTGGGCATGGTAGGCCTCGGCCATACCCGCGATCTTCTTGGCCTCCAGTATGCCACCAACCCGTCCCAGGTTCATCTGCAATATCGAGGCCGCGCCCGCCTGCAGCAGACGATGGAAGTCATACTTTGTCGTCAGCCGCTCGCCGGTGGCGATCGGGATCGAGGTCGCGCGCGCGACCTTGGCCATCTCGTCCGGCGCGTCCGGCGGCACCGGCTCCTCCAGCCAGAGCGGGTCGGCGGCCTCCAGCCGGCGCGCCAGCCGGATGGCGCCAGCCGCCGTCATCTGACCGTGGGTGCCAAACAGCAGATCCGCCCGGCTGCCGACCGCCTCGCGCAGCGTGTTTGCGAACCGCTCGGACAGGTCCAGCGCCTCCAGCGAAAGCTGTCGACCATCAAAGGCGCTGTAGGGGCCCGCAGGATCGAACTTCAGGGCGGTATAGCCTCGCGCCAGATATTCCTGCGCCCGCTCTGCCGCCAGATCTGGATCATGATAGACATCGGTCTGATCGCCGGGCCGCGGATAAATGTAGGTGTAGGACCTCAGGCGCTCGTGCACCTTGCCGCCCAAGAGCTTGTAGACCGGCTTGCCCGCCCCCTTGCCGACGATGTCCCAGCAGGCCATTTCCAGCGCACTCAACACCCCCATAAGGGTCAGATCGGGGTGCTGGGTGAAGCCGCTGGAATAGACCCGGCGCCACAGAGTCTCGATGTCGTGGGGATCCTGGCCGGCCGCATAGCGGGCGAACACGTCCTCGATCATCCGGGCCACGAGATGCGGTTCGAACGGAACGCAATAGGCCTCGCCCACGCCCGACACGCCATCATCCGTCGTCAGCTTCACGAAGACGAAATAGCGCCCGCCAAAATGGGGTGGCGGGTTGCCGACGACGAAGGTCTTGATGTCAGTGAGTTTCATCGGATGGGGCCTCAGACGTAGCCGATCGCCAGCTTCTGCTCCGCGATGATCGTCTTGTTGGCCGCCCAGTAGTGATAGGCCGCCCAGAAGCCGGTCGGCGCCAGGATCAACAGGGCCAGACGCAGCGACTCCGCATCAGCGCCAGCCGGACCGGCGAAATAGTCGCTCATGAAGCCGACGGCCTGGGGGGCGACAATCAGGTTCAGGACATTGGCCACCAGCAGCGACACGGCGATGAAGGTGGCCCGCATCTTGGCCGGCGCCAGGTTCTGGACCAGCGCCATCGTCGGGCCAATGTAGAAATAGATGGCCGGAATGAACAGCCAGAACATCAGTTTCGCGACCCAAAGCTCATGTGTGTAGAACGCGATGAAGGACGGGATCGTGGCCAGGGCGATCCCGCCGGCGAGCAGCCAGTTGACCCGCCGCGGATCGTCAAAGAACCGGCGCGACAGCAACCAGACCGTCACCACAATGGCGATCGATCCGGCGATGAGGTGAATGGGTCCGACCAGACCACCGGCCTCGGCGACGTTGAGCTTGTAGGCCCGCTGCAGGAACGTGGGCGTGAACCAGATCAGACCCCAGCCCCAGAGCGCGGCGACGCCGCCGGCCATCATCACGTGAAGGCAGGCTTTCTGCTTGAACATGAAGGCCATGGACTGCGCGAAGGTGACCTTGGTCTCGTGATCACTGGCGTCGAGGCGTCCGCGTTTGGGCTCTCGGATCGTGAAGTAAACCACGAGACCCAACAGCAGTCCGGGCACGCCCAGCACCAGATAGGCAGACCGCCAGCCGTAGAGATTGGCCACGTATCCGGCCATGTCGGCGCCCATCCACGCGCCAAGCGGCGCCCCCAGGGCGAAGACGGTCATGGCCATCGGGCGACGGGCGGCGGGAAAATTGTCGGCGATGATCGAGTTGGCCGGTGGGGTGCCGCCGGCTTCGCCGATCCCCACGCCGATGCGCGCCAGCAGGAACTGCAGGTAGGTCTGCGAAAGTCCGCACAGCGCCGTCATCCCTGACCAGACCACGAGGGCTGCCGCCAGGATGTTTCGACGATTGGTGCGATCGGCCAGCCAGGAGATCGGTATGCCAAGAGTGACGTAGAACACCGCAAGAGGAATGCCCGTCAGAAAGGCGATCCCGCTGTCGGTCAGATTGAGCTCCAGCCGCATCGGCTCCATGACCGTCGTCACCACATAGCGGTCGGCGATGTTGATCGCATAGGCCAGGCACATGATGGCCAGGACGTACCAGCGCTCGATCGTGCTTGGCGCATGGTCGGTTGCGACGGCGGTTGCTGTGGTCACTGGGATATCCCCTGTTCAGATCGAGTCGGCTGTTCAAGAAGCTCTGAACCCAGCGCCGTCTTGAGCGGGTCCAGATAGGCGTCAAAGTTCTGCCACTGATCCAGTCCGCCCTGGAAAATCGGCTGACGAACCTGTTCCGAGCTGGCGGTGCGAACAGCCCGCTCCGTCTGGTGAAAGTCGACACAGGCCTGCTCGAACGGCAGCTCGCAGTGGTCCAGGAGGCGGCGCACCTGGGTTTCCAGGTCCGCGACGACATCCTCATACTGCACCCGCAACACACGGCCGGGCAGTACATCGTCCCAATGGTGCATCAGGTCGACATAGTCGCGGTAGTAGCGTCCGACGTCGTCCAGCCCATAGGTGAAGTCCTGCCCCTCGCCGAACAGCTGCTTGAATCCTGAGAAGCAGCACGCCATGGCGTCGCGCCGGGCGTCGATGATCTTGGCGTTCGGCAGGATCAGGTGGATCAATCCGATGTGCCGGAAGTTGTTCGGCATCTTGTCGACAAAGAACGGCGCGCCTTTGCGATAGATGGCGGTTTCACGGATATAGGTCTCGCCGAACTCGCGTAGCTCGTCCGCCGAAAGCTCGGCCAGGTTGGCGGGATAGGGCGACTCCTCGTCAACCCGGCGACGCCCGTCCAAACGGTGCGCCAGCGCCAGGATGTTCGGCAGCTCCATCGTACCCTCGACCTGGGAATGCGACGCGAGAATCTGCTCCAGCAGCGTCGATCCCGCGCGTGGCAGGCCCACGATGAAGATCGGGTCTGGCGCCGCAGCGCCGCCGCCGCGCCGCGACGCGAACAGCTCGCTGGTGCCGTGCCGGGCCTGCGCCGCCAGGTCGGCCTGCATGCGCTCGGCGCTGTAGCTCAGCTCCTCGCGCTTCAGCGCATTGCCCCGCTCGTAGTAGACGAAAGACGCCGAATAGTCGCCGCGATCCTCCAGGGCTTTGCCCAGGGCGAAGCACAAAGAGTATCGATCAAAGGCCGTGGTCTGGGGCGCGGCCTCCGCGGCCCGCATCTGGGCGATCTCAGGGTCCGAGAACCGATAGGTCTTGAGGTTGGCCAGGCTCCAGAAGGCGTCGCCAAAGTCGGGTCGCGACCCATAGGCCCGACGATAGGCCGCGACGGCGTCCTCCTGCCGACCGACCGTCTTCAGGGCGTGGCCCTGGGTCAGGCTGACGACCGGATCGTCCGGAACCTGGTGCTGCAATTCATCGTACAGTTTGAGCGCCGTGTCGAAGTTGCCGACCGCCAGATGCTGATTGGCGTACTGCAGCTTGAACTGAAGGCTGTCGCCCGCCAGCTCGCGCGTCGCTTCGGCCTCGTTCAGCGCCGCCTCGAACTTCTGCCGCTTATTGAGCAGTCGGATGTAGTCGAAGCGCGCCGGCAGATAATCCGGTCTCAGGACCGCGCAGCTTTCCAGCAGGAACTCCGCCTCTTCCATGGCGTAGGCGCGGACGCCCAGTTCCGCCAGCAGACGCATGGCTTCGAAATGGTGGCCGTTCTGCTGCAGATAGGCGCGGCAGAGCCGCTCGGCCTTGTAGAGTCGACCCTCGTGAAGGAAGCTGATCACACTCACGAGTTCGGGCGGAAGGCCGCCAAGCCACTTCACCTGCCCGTTCGCCGCCGCCGCCCACTCCGGACGACCGGCCTCGGTCTGGAGTTCACCGAGCGCACGCCAACTCGCTGCCAGCCCTGGATTTGCAGCGGTCGCACGCTCCAGCGCTTCAATCGCCTCAGCGCGGCGGCCGGCGGCGCGATGACAGTAGCCCTGCTCCTGAAGGGCCCGGCCATATCCCGGTTTGGCGATGAGGAGGTGATCGAGGGTCGTCAGGGCTTCATCGATCCGCGTCAGGTGGCGCAGGCTCACCGCGGCGATATAAAGCGCGTCGGCGTCCGTTGAGTCGTGCTGAAGAATCCCTTCGGCAATGGCGAGGGATGCCGCCAGATCGCCCGCCTGCAGCCGCGCCCTTGCATCGTCAATCTCGAGACGTGGCGCTTCGGCGTGATCCTGCAGGCTCAAGTGTGGCTCCGGTCGTCAGCAGAGCGCCACGCGGGCCACAGTGTCCCGTGCCCGCGTGGCGTTTTGACCAGCCTACTAGTACTTTGCCGAAACCCGCACACCGAACGTGCGCGGGCGATTGGTAGTAATCCGCAGCACCCGGTCCGAGGCGTTGGCGTACAGTTGCGCACGCGTATCCGACAGGTTGTCGCCAAACAGTTCGACGTTCCAGTTGTCCTTGCTAACGCCCACCGAGGCG
>JANORH010000484.1:0-17047 GCA_031415215.1 Alphaproteobacteria bacterium
GGGTAGTATGCATCAAAATATCTATAGTCACGCAAAGTGACCGGTCAAATGAAATGACCACTCGCGCCCTCATTTTCTACTCACTTGCCACTTTGAAACCCTTTACTTGTGACAAACGTGGCAACGCACCCTTCCTTGACCCAACCCCCCTCTTCGGCGCATAAGCCGCCCCTTCCGGCGCCAACCTTGGTCAGCGCCCTCTACCGCCACGACCCTCAGGCCTTATCTGAGACGAGGGCGGCGAGGCCCCCCGTCGACGTGATCGTCCACGGGGGCTGACCGCGTTTGGGCCACAGGTGAACGATGTTTGACGCGCTAACAGATCGGCTATCCAGCGTATTCGCCCGGCTCTCGGGCCGCGGCGTGCTGTCCGAGAAGGACGTCGCCGAGGTAATGCGCGAGATCCGCGTCGCCCTGCTCGAGGCCGACGTCGCCCTGCCCGTCGTGCGCGACTTCATCGCCAGGGCCACCGAGGCGGCCACCGGCGAGGCGGTGATCCGCTCGATCCGGCCCGCCGATCAGGTGGTCAAGATCACCTATGACGGCCTGGTGGAGATGCTGGGTGGCGAGGGTGAGACCGTGGGTCTCAACATCTCGCTGAACCCACCGTCGGTGATCCTGATGGCCGGCCTGCAAGGGTCGGGCAAGACCACCACCGCCGGCAAGCTGGCGCTGCGGCTGGTCAAGGAGCGCAAGAAAGTGCTGCTGGCCTCGCTGGACACGCGCCGTCCCGCCGCCATGGAACAGCTTGGCATGCTGGCCGAGCAGGCCGGAGCCAACTTCCTGCCTATCGTGGCGGGTCAAGCCGCACCCGATATCGCCCGTCGCGCCATGCAGGCCGCCCGCCTCCAGGGTTACGATATCCTGATCCTCGACACCGCCGGTCGCACCACGCTGGACGAGGCGATGATGAGCGAGGCGGCCGAGATCGCGAAGATCTCCAGCCCCGCCGAAACCCTGCTGGTGGCCGATGCGCTGACCGGGCAGGACGCGGTGCGGACCGCCAAGGCGTTTCACGAGCGTCTGCCGCTGACCGGTCTGGTGCTGACCCGCGCCGACGGTGACGGTCGCGGCGGGGCTGCGCTGTCGATGCGCGCGGTCACCGGCCTGCCGATCAAGTTCCTCGGCGTCTCGGAAAAGATCGACGGCCTGGATGTCTTCGACGCCCAGCGGATCGCCGGTCGCATCCTGGGTCAGGGCGATGTCGTCGCCCTGGTCGAGAAGGCGACCCAAGACCTCGACATGGCCAAGGCGGAGGCCACGGCCCGCAAGCTGGCCAAGGGCCAGTTCGACCTCGACATGATGGCCGACCAGCTCAGCCAGATGAAGCGCATGGGCGGCATGGAGGGCATGATGGGCCTCTTGCCCGGCGTCCAGAAGATGAAGCAGCAGATCGCCCAGAGCGGTCTCAGCGACAAGACCTTCGACCGGCAAATGGCGATCATCTCGTCGATGACCAAACAGGAGCGGTCCAAGCCCGACATCCTGGCCGCCTCACGCAAGCGCCGGGTCGCCAAGGGTGCCGGCGTCGATGTAGCCGAGATCAACCGGCTGCTGAAACAGCACCGCCAGATGGCCGACACCTTCAAGTCGCTGAGCAAAAACGGCGGCAAGGGCTTTGGTCAGATGGCCAAGCTGCTGGGCGGCGGCGACATGTCGAAACTGGCCCAGATGGGCGGCGGTCAGGCCCCGACCCCCGAACAGATGGAACAGATGGCCGCCCAGCTAAAATCCATGCCGGGTTCAGGCGGACTTGGCGGCATGCCCAAACTCCCCGGCCTCGGCGGCGGTGGCCTGCCGCGCGGCCTTAATCCCTTCAAGAGATAACCTTAAAACCCAAGGACCTGATCCCATGTTGAAAATTCGTCTCGCCCGTGGCGGCACCAAGAAGCGCCCTTACTATTCCGTCGTCGTCGCCGACAGCCACTCGCCCCGCGATGGCCGCTTCATCGAGAAGGTCGGAACCTACAATCCCTTGCTCAAGAAGGATGACCCTAACCGCGTCGTCCTGAAGGTCGAGCGCATCCAGGAGTGGATGGCCAAGGGTGCCCAGCCCACCGATCGCGTGGCCCGCGAACTCGGCAAGGTCGGCGTGATCCAGTGGACCGCCGGCAACAACCCGACCAAGGGCCTGCCCGGCACCAAGGCCAAGGAACGCGTCGAGGAAAAGGCCCAGAAGGAAGCCTCGCGTATCGCCGCCGCCGCCGAAGCCGCCGCCAACCCGCCCCCGCCGCCGATGGTCGAGGAGCCGGTGGCCGAAGAAGCTCCCGTCGTTGAGGAGACCCCTGCTGCGGAAGCCGCCCCGACCGAAGAGGCTCCGACCGCTGAAGCTGCGCCGGTTGAGGAAGCGCCTGCCGAAGCTGCTGCAGAACCCGCCGTGGCCGAAGAAGTGCCTGCTGCCGAAGTCGCCCCTGAAGAGCCGACCGCAGAAGAGAAGGCCTAGCGTACTCAACGCCTGTTCTGAATCTGGCGCTCGCCGCCAGGCTCAACATCCCCAAATCTGCTCGTCATTACCCGGCTTGTCCGGGTAACCCATAAACGCAGGCGATTTCGGAGTGACCTCGGCGGCGACGCCTTGGCCTCGTTCGACATGTACAGGTGTTTATGGATCACCCGGACAAGCCGGGTGATGACGAGCTTTTTGGGATTGATGCAGATCGTGGGTCGACCCCGGTCCGGGAGGCCATGGAGTGATCCCATGAGCGACGACTTGATCCAGGTCGGCCGGGTGGCGGGCGCGTTCGGCGTGCGCGGTGAGCTGCGCCTCACCAGCTTCACCGCCGACCCGCTGGCCCTGATCGAATACCGAAACCTGCTGCGGGAAGACGGTGCACCGGCGCTGACCATCACTTCCGGTCGCGCCACCAAGGGCAGCGTCGTCGTCTGGACGGCGCAGGTCCAGACCCGCGACCAGGCCGAAGCCCTGCGGGGTCTCAAGCTCTACATCCGTCGCGCAGACCTACCCGCACCCGACGAGGAAGAATTCTACGTCACCGACCTGATCGGCCTGAGCGTCGAGACGGCGGAAGGCGAGCCGCTGGGCCTCGTCAAGGCCATCCAGGACTTCGGAGCCGGCGATCTGCTGGAAATCCAGCCACCAACCGGACCGACCTGGTACCTGCCCTTCACCCGAGCCGCCGTTCCCGAAGTGCTGATATCCGGGGGCAAGGTAATCGCCGTTCTGCCACCTGAAACAGAGTAGTCAGCCGCCCCGCGCCACGAACCAGCCATTGCGGAAACCGGCATCCGCCTTGCCGTAGCAGAACGGCTGGCCCTCCGGCGTCAGGAACGTCCCACCCGCCGCTTCCAGCACGGCTTGGCCGGCGGCCACATCCCACTCCATGGTCGGACCATGCCGGGGATAAATGTCCGCCGAGCCTTCAGCGATCCGGCACAGCTTGATCGACGAATCCATCGGCTGGCGATGATTGAACCCATACTCTTCGATCAGCTTCTGGATCGTCTCTTCCTTCATCGTGTGGCTGACCAGGGCGATGGCCTCGCCCTTGGGCCAGGGTCGCACGCGCACCGGCGCAGAGGGGCCGCCCCGCGTCCGCTTCAGAACGCCGCCCTGGTGCGTGTACCAGGTCTCGCCCGACGGCGGAGCAGACACCGCGCCAGCCACCGGACGCCCGTCCTGGATCAGGCCGATGTTGACGGTAAAATTCGGGTCGCCGCGCACGAACGCCTTGGTGCCGTCCAGCGGATCGACCAGGAAGAAGCGGGGTCCGATAGCGTCTGGCGTGCCGAACTCGCTGGCGTCCTCCTCCGAGATCACCGGAATGTCCGGGAACCGGGCCGCAAGATGTTCCAGGATCAGCTTTTCGCCGCGCTGATCGGCCTCGGTGACCGGGCTCTCATCCGACTTGTGGGTCACCGCCACGCCGGTACGCCACAGCGGTAGAATCAGGGCCGCAGCGGCTTCGCAGATCTCGGCCAGCACCTGGCCCACGTCGTTGTCGTCGCTCAATTCGTCCTCGGCCCGTCTGTCAGGGATATAAGTCGTCGTTCTTAGAGAGCGCCAACCGTTTGCCCAAGGCGCAAATCGGCCCAAGCTTGCCCCACCATGACCGAAACGACCGACACCGCCGTGATCCGCCCCGCCGAGCTAGCCGCCTATCTGGCGGCGCGCATGTGTCACGACTTCATCAGCCCAGCCAGCGCGATCGTGTCCGGCCTGGATCTGCTGGAGGATCCCTCCGCCCAGGATATGCGCGAAGAGGCCATGGGCCTGATCGCCAACTCCGCGAAGAAACTGGCCGACATGCTGTCGTTCTGCCGCGTAGCGTTCGGGGCGTCGGCCTCGGCTGAAACCTTCGACGCGCGCGAACTGGAAAAGTTGGCCCAGGGTGCCTTTGCCCACATGCGGGCAGCCCTGGACTGGCAGGTGGATGCGCCGTCGGTGAACAAGCCGGCAGCCCGTACCCTGCTCAACCTGGCCCAGATGGCCGGTGCAGCCCTGCCCATTGGCGGCGAGGCGCGGCTGAGAGCGGTGCAGGAAGGCGAGGCGCTGGTCATCGCCATCGAGGCGGAGGGCCCCAAGGCTAGGCTGCGCCCGGAAGTTCTGGCCGGCTTGCGCGGCGAGGCCCAGGGCGAGGGCCTGCACGGGCACTGGGTCCAGGCGTACTACACCCACATGTTCGTCACAGATGCCGGCGGGCGCGTGTTTGCCGACGTTCAGGATGACCGGGTGGTCTTTGCGGCAACGCTGCCGATCTGACCTTTGAGCGGCGTCAACACGCCACGTTAACGCCTGCGGCGCGACAACGGACCTCCTAGCCAAGGAACCGTCGCGCCTTGAAAACCTGCCTTATCGTCGATGACAGCCGTGTGATCCGAAAGGTCTCGCGCCGGATCCTCGAGGACCTTGGTTTCGAGGTCGCCGAGGCGTCCAACGGCGTGGAGGCCATGGCCTGGTGCGACGCGATGATGCCCGACGTCATCCTGCTGGATTGGGCCATGCCGGAGATGGACGGCCTGACCTTCGTCCGCTTGCTGCGCGCCGAGCCCGGTGGAACAGTGCCCAAGGTCGTCTTCTGTAGCAGCGAGACCGGGATCGAACGCATTCGCGAGGCGCTGGATGCCGGCGCCGACGAATACATCATGAAGCCGTTTGACGGTGCCATCGTGGCCGGCAAGTTGCGCAGTCTGGATCTGCTGCAGGGCATGGCCGCATGATCAATCCTGCGGATCGCGCCTATCTTGCAGCGCTCTGCCTGGCGCGGGCCGGACTGCGCGTGGATCCTGAAAAGACCTATCTGATCGAAAGCCGCCTGGGCCCCGTCGCCCGGCGCGAGGGTTTCCTGTCACCCGCCGATCTGGTCAGCGCCGTGCGCAGCCGCAGCGACGACCGCTTGGGCTGGGCTGCCGTCGAGGCCATGGCCATGCCGGAACCAGAATTTTTCCGCGACCGGGCCGTGTTTGATCGCCTGGCCGTCGAGGTCCTGCCCGAACTGGTGGCGCGACGCGAGAGCCAGCCGGTGCGGATCTGGAGCACCGCCTGCGGGACCGGCCAGGAAATCTACTCCCTGGCCATGATGCTGACGGACCTGCCCGGGCTGTCGGCGAACTGGGAGTTGTTCGGGTCCGATTTGTCCGAGCGCAGCCTGGAGAAGGCTCAGGCCGGACTCTATTCACAATTCGAGGTCCAGCGGGGCCTGCCGGCGCGGACGCTGGTGCGACATTTCGAGAAGCGCGGCGAGGCGTTCGCACTCTCGCCCCGGATCCGCCAGATGGTGCGCTGGCGCCGGGTCAATCTGCTGGATGATCTGTCGCGCTTCGGCCAGTTCGACCTGCTGCTGTGCCGTAACATGTTGCAGGGACTGGCACCCGAGGCCCAGGTTCACGTGCGCGCCGCACTCGCCGCGTCGCTGGCCCCCGGGGGACGGCTGGTGCTGGGCCTGCGCGATCTGGCCGGCGATGAACTCAAGGGGGTCGCCCCCGAGATCGGTCTCTACGCCGCCTGACCCACCGCCCTTAAGCAGCGAGCTTTCCAGGCTTCGTCGGCGTCGGGAATACCAGGCGCGCCGTCACACCTCCCATGTCATTGCGGCTCATCTCGGTTGTGCCGCGCAGCTGGCGGGCGAACGCGGCCATCAGGGTACGTCCGACACCGGGTGCCGACAGGTCGGCGTCGCTGACGTCTCCGTTGTCCGAAATTTCCAGTTCAGCGGTCTCGCCCTGAACCCTGAAGTTCACGTTCAGGACGCCGCCACGGTCTGCGAAAGCATGGCGGTGGGCATTGTTGATCGCCTCGACGGCAAACAGCGCCAGAGGAGCCAGGCGGTCGGGGTCGATGACCAGGGGCTCGACATGGATGTCCGTCATCACCTGGCGTCCCGGTGTCGGATTTCCCGAAATCAATTGACCAGTCAGTTCCTCCAGAAACACCCGCAGATCAACATGCTTCAGATCTGGTCCTTGATAGAGAGCCCGATAAATCAGTGCCAAAGCCGCGATCCTTTGACGCATATCGCCCAAGGCCGAGCGAGCCCCAGAATCCTTCAGCGCACGCTGTTGCAAGCTGAGTAGACTGGAAATTACCTGCAGATTGTTTTTCACCCGGTGATGAATTTCGCGCATCAGGTCGTCCTTCTGCGCCAGGGTTTCGCGCAGCGCCGCATCGCGCCCAAGAATGGCGTCTGCCATGTCCTCGAGTGTCTCGGCCAGCTGGCGGATTTCCGGCGGCATCTGTTCTGCGTGCACCGGACGCACACTCAGACGGCCCCGACCATAGATCCTGGCGATACGCTGAAGATAGGTGATCCATCGTACCACCACGCGGTCGGCCACCATCGACACCGCGATCAATGCCAACAAAAAAGTCAGCAGCGGAAAGGCGATACTGGTCAGGGGGTTCAGGCGCGCCCACGACAGCACACCCTGAGACCGCGCAGAGAGCACGACATAGATCTCGTCGCCCACCAGCGGCGCCGCGGAATAGACTCTGCCCTGTCCCGTGGCATCGCGGCCGTACCAGACCAGCGATCCCCGCGCGGTCACCTGGGCCTTCCAGTCAGCCGGGAGTTTCGGAAAGGCTCCAGGCCTGGTCATGGTGATGTAGCCGCCGCTTGCTTCCACCAGGCCGACTTCGGCACCCCGGGGCAGAGAAGGATCACTCAAGCTCGGCTGCAAGCTGGAGAGCGAGATCACCGCCACCACCGCGCCATCGAAGGCCCCATCGGGTCCCTTGGCGCGCGCCGCCGCTAGCACCGCCGGCTCTGTGGCATAGGCTGCCACCGGATCGCGGGCGATGGCGATCTGGCCACCGCTGGCCAGTTGGCGAAACCATGCAGATTCAGAACGACCCGGGTCTGCAGGCACCGTCCGCGCCGAGCAAACCACCCGGCCCTGGCGATCAAAGCGGATCAGATTGAGGTACCCTGGTATCCGCTCGATCACCTCGCCCAGCCGCTGCGCGCACTGAAATCCCACCGCGCCGGGGGCCAGGGTCTGGAGCAATACGTCGGCGCTTTCGACCCGGGCGCGCGCAATGGCGGCGCTGCGTTCCGCCGAATTGGTGAGGTTCTGGCGGAGTTCCCGACCCGCCTGCTGGAAACCTACAACGGCCTGAAACGCCCCGAGCAGCAGCACTGGCAACAACGCAGCCGCCATCGCCGCGGTCAGGCGGATCCGGATCGTGCTCAAAGATCGCCAAGGCTTTTTCACAGCACCTCGTCACACACCCGGGACCAGAACGCGCGCCTCGGGGTTGCGGAACGGTACACCTGACATGGACTGTGTCTAAAGGGCGAGCTTCAGGCGTTCGGCTTCGGAAAGGATGGCCCGCATCGCGTCGGAGGCTGGCTTTCCGTCCCGATAATACGCGCCGCTGACGAGAATCTCGTGCAGCGCACGCCGGGCACGACTGACCCGGCTTTTTGCCGTACCCACGGCGCAACCACAAATCGCGGCCACCTCGTCATAGGCAAATCCGCCAGCGCCAACCAGGATGAGTGCCTCGCGCTGCTCTGCAGGCAACATCGCCAAAGCCATACGCATTTCGTCCAGCGCCAGGGGTGCGGCAGGGTCGTCCACAGCCACCAGCGTGCGTTCAGCCGCTTCCTGGTCCAGCTGAGTTTCGCGCCAGGAACGTCGCTTGTCCGAATAGAACTGATTGCGCAGGATCATGAAGCTCCAGGCCTTCATGTTCGTGCCTTGCTCAAAACTCGCCCGCGCCGCCCAGGCCTTGACCATGGCGTCCTGCGCCAGATCGTCGGCGAGGGTTGGGTCTCCGCAGAGGCTTCGGGCAAAGGCGCGCATGTGCGGGATGAGCTTCACCAATGCCGACCTGAAGGCATCATCGTCTTCGCCCGTGCGCACCAGGCGCGTCGGCGTCCCGGCGTCCGACGACATTATCCAGGCTCCGAACCGCGCTCATCGGCGCGCCGCAGGATTTCCAGAAACTCGTCCGGAACCTCCTCGTTCACCACAGCATCGAACATCTGTCGCAACCGCACACCAATAGCCTGTTGCCGCAGATGGCCTTCGTCAAAGGCTGTCGCAGCTTTCAGGGACTCGCTTCGAGGTCGGTGATCGATCATGTCGTCGGCGTCCTTTGGCTGTGAAGGCCGCCCCTCCTCGTCTTCCTTGTCGTCGTTCAACGCATTTGTCCCGCCGAAGTTCCCGTTCCCTGATTCACAGGATGATCAAAACTCACATACAAGGGAACCCGTTCCCATCGCGGACGTTAACTTCCACTGTGGGTCGTGATCCGGGGCCTTTCTCCGCGCTTCACTATGTCAGGTCGATATCCGGGAGATGTTCGTTTGAGCCTGCTTGCCCGACTGGCACCGCACCTTCCCTACTTGCGTCGCTATGCAAGGGCCCTGACCGGTGATCAGAAGACGGGCGATGTCCACGTCCGTCTGGCGCTTGAAACCCTGGCGGCCGGGAAAGGCCAGCTCGGAGCGGGCCTGTCGCCGCGCGTCGCCGCCTATCGCGCTTTCCATGCCATCTGGATGGCAAAGGGTTCAGATTTCGGGATCACGCCAGGCTTCGATACCGGCGAACACAACGCGACGAGTCGATTGATGCGGATCACGCCCCGGTCTCGCCAGGCGTTTCTGCTCACGGCCCTGGAAGGGTTCACGCCGTCAGAGGCCGCCAGCATTCTCGACATCGATTTCGCGGAGATCGGTGACCTGCTCACCAAGGCTCAGAGCGAGATCGACGCAGAGCTGGCCACAGAAGTGTTGATCATTGAGGACGAGCCGGTGATTGCCGCCGATATTGAAGCCCTGGTGTCGGACCTCGGGCATCGGGTGACCGACATCGCCGCAACCCATTCAGAGGCTATCGCCTCGGTGGCCCGGCACGCACCCAGCCTGGTGCTGGCCGACATCCAGCTGGCCGATGGTTCGTCCGGCATCGACGCTGTGAGGGACATCCTCGAACACCACGACCTGCCGGTCATCTTCATCACCGCCTTCCCGGAGAGGCTGCTGACCGGCGAACGCCCGGAACCCACCTTTCTGATCACCAAACCGTTCCAGCCGGAGACCGTCAAGGCGGCGATCAGCCAGGCGCTGTTCTTCCATCCCCGCAAGCTGACTCGCCACGCGGCTTGATCAGGGCAGTTGAAGTCGTCTGCCAATCGAGCCCGAAGAAAAAAATCTCTTCAGCTCGGAACGCTTGGCCTAGCTGCGAATTATACAGGATGCGGAGGCGGTAACGCCCCCCCCGACTTGCGACTGGCCCACCGGTCAGTATGCCGCCTCCGCACCTCTTTTAGACCTGAACTTCATGCGGCGGGCCGTGGCCTGCCGGTTAGCCTGTTTGGCGTCGCCATTGCGAAGTTCCTTGCCGCGCACCACCTTGGCCCCCATGGCTCCGAACCGTGAAACTACCTCCCGAAACGCCGTTCATGCCGCCTGACTCAGTTCCGGTTGCGAGACCACGCCTCAAGAAGATCGAAGTCGTCGCCAATCTTGCCGCAGGCAGTGTCGGTCCAGACGCCGCGGATCAACTGTCGGCGATCATGTCCGAGTTCGACGTTGCGGTGAACATCCGAACGCCCGATCCCGCCGAGTTGAGAGCGTGCCTGACGTCAGCGATTGACGCCGCTCCAGACCTGCTGGTTGTGCTGGCCGGCGATGGAACGGCGCGAGCTGCCGCCGAACTCTGCGGACCGGATGGCCCGCTGCTGGCACCGCTTCCCGGCGGCACCATGAACATGCTGCCACATGCCATCTATGGTATCCGACCGTGGGCAGACGCACTCCGCGATACCCTCTCCGTCGGCGAGGAACGCATGATTGGCGGCGGCGAAGTTGAGGGGCATCGCTTCCTGTGTGCGGCCATACTGGGGTCGTCTGCGCTCTGGGGACCTGCCCGTGAGGCTGTGCGCAAGGGCAAGATCAGACTGGCTCTGACCCGCGCGCAACGCGCGATGCAGCGCGCCTTCACCGGTCGGCTTCGATATGCGCTGGATGGAGGGACAATCGAAAAGACGGGAACGCTGATCCTGATGTGCCCGATCGCCTCGCGGGCATTGGACGAAGACGCCCAGACCCTTGAGGTCGCAGCCCTTCAGGTCGAACACGCTGGCGTGGCGCTGCGGCTGGGTGCCACCGCCTTGATGGGCGACTGGCGACAGGATCCCTCCGTTGAAACCCGGGCCTGCAGGCTGGCGCGGATATTTTCACCCCAGGCTATTCCAGCCATCCTCGACGGGGAAATCGTGAGTCTGGGCCGCATCACCGAAGTGCGATACGAACCTCGCGTCGTCCGCGTACTGGCACCGCCCAGGACCATCAAGTGAAGCCCTTTCGGATCGCGCATCTATCAGACATCCATTTTGGCCAGGAAAACCCGGAAGCTTTCGAGGCGGCCACGGCATTTGTCACCCAGCAGGACCTGGACCTGATCATCGTCTCTGGTGATCTCACCCGCTACGCCGAGGTCCCGGAGTTTGAAGCCGCCGCCGCCTGGCTGCAACAGTTGACGCATCCGGTCCTGGTCACACCCGGCAACCACGACGCGCCCTATCTGGACTGGGCCGAGCGGGTTCTGACGCCGTTCCGTCGATTTGAACAATTCATTGGTCCCGCCATGACCCAGAACTGGCGCGGGCGCGGCGTCGCTGTGAGGGGTATCAATACCGCCCGCGGCGCCCAGATGCGGCTCAACTGGTCCAAAGGCCGGATAGACGCCCATCAGGCTCGAGAGGCCGCTGCGTGGTTCCAGCCTGCCGATCTGTTTCGAATTGTTGTCGTGCACCATCCTCTGATCGAAATGGTGGGCGGGCCGATGTCGTCGAAGGTCAGAGGCGGCGACATGGCGGCTGAGGTCCTGGCCGGCGCGGACGTGGACCTGGTGCTGTCGGGTCATATCCATGCGCCGTTCACATGGCCTTATCCCGGAGGTGACGGTCGAACCTATGCCGTGGGCGCCGGTACGCTGTCATGCCGCGAGCGCGGCGTCCCACCCGGGTTCAATATTGTCGAGATTGACGGGCGCGAGATCAAGGTGACCGCCCTTGCGTGGGGTCGAACCCACTACGAGCCTTTTCGCACCTGGTCACTGGACCGGCGGGTCGCAAACACCTGAGATCTGACGTCGGCTACTTTCGTGACCTTGTGGCACCGCCGGCCACAAATGCGCTGACAATCGCCCCGATCACAGCCGGGTTTCGCGCCAGAATCAATGCCGCTGCCGCCGCCGCGCCCAGCGCAATCAACGGCCGATCCTTCGCCAGTCCGATAGCGCGGTCCAGCAGACTGGCATCAGCAGCCTTGGCTCCGGGTACCGACTTGGGGACGACCTTTCGCGTGGCCAGAAAGGCTACGACAAGTGCCACCACGGCGAATATCGCCGCGACCACGGCCGCGCCTCCAGCCGGTCCGATATGAGCCTCGGCCAGGGCATAGACGGTGTAGGCCAGCGCCACGACGCAGACTGCGGCTGCCGCCGCAACCGCAGCCACTGCTGCAGCCAGCCCCAGGATCAGCTTGAGGTTCAACGCCGTCCGGCGGAGAGCAACAGGCCGATCAGGACACCCACGCCCAGCGCAAGGCCGGTCGCAGCCAGGGGCCGGGCGCGGATCTGTTCACTGGCGAGCCGAGAGGCCTCATCCAGTTGCTCGCCGGCCGCGTCGGCATAAACACGTGATTGCGTGCGCACCTGCTCCAGACCCTGTTGCACGGCGGCCTCGATGCGCTTGGCGGCGTCGGCCACAGTCTTTTGTGCATCGGCGCTGATCCGGGCGGCGGTCGCCGTAGCGGTATCAGCCACGTCCTCGATCATAAGTTTGGCGTCTTTGGTCGGCATGTCGGATTCTCCAGAAATCGATCACACCCCTGATCAAGGGTGTGTCTCGGAACGCACTGCAACATAGGTGGTTCCACCCCGCCTCGCAAAGGCCCCATCTCGGGTTCACTATAGATTATGAGACGCCTGTCGTCGTACAGGCCAACCCCCTCTATGGTCCCCGCATGTCGTTTGACTCAAATCCTGGTGCAGACCGTCGACGTCTCGAGCTTGCTTTGCAGGCGGCGAACCTTGGCGAGTTCGAGTGGGACGCCGCCTGCAACACGCTGGTGATCAGCGAGCGCATGTCCGCAATCACCGGGATTCCCGCCGGCAAACTGGTGGGTCAGGTCGAAAATCTGATCAAGTCGTACGCCGATCCTGATAGTCTCGCTGCGTTCATGACCTATCGCGACACGGTCCTCGGAACCCGATCGTCATTCGATTTCACCCTGCGTTTGAAACGACGCCACGAGGGCCAGGATATCTGGCTTCGGCTGGTGGGGCTGATTGAACGCGACGACAGCGGGACCACCCGTTCCATTACCGGCATCGTGGAAAACATCAGCCAGGCTCGGCTGGAAGAAGCCCAGCGCGTGCAGCTCATGGCCGAGCTGAATCACCGCGTGAAGAACGTCCTGGCCACTGTGCAGGCGCTGGCCCAGCAGACGGCGCGCCGTACGACCTCGCTGGCCGTCTTCATGAGTAATTTTGGCGGACGCCTGAAGGCCATGATCTCGGCCAATGAGTTGCTGACCGCCGCAAGGTGGCGCGGCGCGGCCATCGACCACATTGCGGCCGCCGAGCTCGGCGCGCTGGCGCCCGGCCAGACCAGTTGGGATGGTCCGGATATCTTCCTCACGCCGCGTGCGGCGAATGCGCTCTCGCTGGCGTTCCACGAGCTGACGGCCAACGCCGTCAAGTTCGGGGCCCTTTCACAGGACGGCGGCCAGGTCTGTCTGCGCTGGACTGCCCTGCCCACCGGGGGCTTCGACCTTACCTGGACTGAGAGCGGCGGCCCCACCGTCACCGAGCCGTTCAGACAGGGCTTCGGGGCCGTCCTGCTCAGTCAGGTGACCGGCCGCGAATTGAACGGCGACAGCCAGATCGAGTATCGGCCCGCTGGCGTTGTCGTAAGGCTCCATGCCGGCCCACAGGCCATAACCGACCGGCCCGAGGACATGCGGCCGTCGCCGGCGAAGCGCGTCACGGAGACCATTACGGCTTCCAGTGCTCCGCCCAATCTGAAGGGGGCAAGGGTGATGATCGTCGAGGACGCTGTCCTGCTGGCCCTCGAACTGCAAACCGGCCTGTCCGAGGCGGGGGCCACGGTGGTCGGACCGGCCTATGAGCTTGAGGAAGCCCTGGAGCTGGTCAGCCAGCCTATCGACGTTGCGGTGCTGGACGCCAACCTCAACGGCCGCTCGGTGACCCCAGTGGCCGAAGCGCTGGCCCGCCGCAACATCCCCTTCGTCTTTGCGACAGGCTATGGCGACGCCGGCGACGCGCCGGGTGGCTTCGACGCCCCGGTAATCCGCAAGCCTTACGATGTCAGGCAGGTGGCTGCCGCTGTCGCCGAGTTGCTCGAAACGGATCGTCAGGCATCCGCCGCAACCCCCATCGCCGTCTAGATTACGCCCTGCACCCGCAGCGCTGCCAGCCGCGCCCCATCACACCCGGCGCGCGCTGCCAGCACCTCGTCGGTATGCTCGCCCAGCTTGGGACCGGGCCACCGCACGCGGCCCGGTGTGGCCGACAGTTTCGGAAACGCGTTCTGCATCCGGATGGCGCCGAACACCGGGTGGTCCACCGACACGATAGCCTCGCGGGCCTGGAACTGGGGGTCCTCCAGCATGTCGGGCGCGCGAAACACCCGGCTGGCGGGCACACCCTGGCCTTGCAGCAGGATCAGCAGGTCCTCCAGAACGTACCCGCTGGTCCACGTGGCGATAATTCCGTCGAGCTCGGTCTGGTTCACGCCGCGGCTGGCATGATCCACGAATTTCGGATCGACCTTAAGGTCCGGCCGCTCCATGGCCTCGGTCAGCCGTGCATAGACATTGTCGCCGTTGCCCCCGATCAGGATCATATCGCCCCCTGCACACGGATAGGCGTTGGACGGCGCGATCCCCGGCAACACCGAGCCCGAGCGCTCGCGCACATAGCCGGTGATATCATACTCGGTGACCAGGTTTTCCATCACCGCCAGCACGCTCTCGTAAAGCGCCGCGTCGATCACCTGACCCTTACCGGTGTTGGCCCGGTGGTGCAGCGCCATAGTGATTCCCATCACCGCATGCATCGCCGCCAGGCTGTCGCCGATGGAAATCCCCGCCCGCGCCGGGGGACGGTCCGGTTCCCCGGTCACATGTCGCAGGCCGCCCATCGCCTCACCGATCAGGCCATAGCCCGCACGCTGGGAATACGGCCCCGTCTGACCAAAGCCTGAGATCCGGGCCATGATCAGGCCGGGGTTGTCCTTCGACAGTACGTCATACCCCAGCCCCCACTTCTCCATGGCCCCTGGCCGGAAATTCTCGATAACGATGTCCGCGCCGGCGATCAGCGACCGCGCGATTGCCTGGCCCTGAGCGGTCCGCAGGTCCAGCCCCACCGACTTCTTGTTGCGCCCGATCACCGGCCACCAGGGCGACAGGCCCTGCGGCAGGCTACGCCCCCACTGGCGCATGGGGTCACCCACCTTCGGGTCCTCGACCTTGATCACCTCGGCCCCGAAGTCGCCAAGGATCTGGCCACAGAACGGCCCTGCGATGAGAGACCCCATCTCGATCACCACCAGATCGGAGAGCGGGCCCGTAGGAATTTGCGCCGTGTCAGTCATGCCCCTGATCTAACTGGCATGACGTGGCGACGGGAAGCGTCTTATGCCGTCTCGATCAACGCGCGGGCGTCGGTGATCGGCTCCGGTTTGGTTTCCTTCAGCAGCGACATGGCGACAATCCCCACTGCGGCGGCGGCCATCATGTACCAGGCCGGCGCCATCGGATTACCCGAGGTCTTGAGGATCAGGGTGATAAATGGCTGCGCCAGCCCACCGAACACCGTCACGCCGATGGCATAGACAATCGCCAGCCCGCTGCTGCGCACATCCTTGCGCAAAGACTCGGTCAACGCCACCAGCGCCACGCCAACGCTGGTGGAGCTGAGCGCGCTAAGCAGCCCCGTCGCCGCGATCAGCGTCACGGCATCCTGGTTGCGCACGATCAGCAAAAACGCCGGAAACGTCGCCAGCAACAACAGCACCCGCGCCGTGATCATCACCGGCTTCCGCCCATAACGATCCGCCAGAAACCCGCCAAGCAGGGCAAACACGATCCCGCCCACCCCGTTGGCCACCGAGGCCCCGAACGAATCCGTCGGGCTCATGTGCAGCGTCTGGGACGCATAGGTGGTCATGTAGAGCAACACATAGGTCGAGGTCGTAAAGCTCATGATCATCGCCAGGCCCAGCGCCAGCGGCCGGAAATGGCTGAACGGCCCCCGCGCTGTCGGGTGCACGTCCGACGGCACCTCTTTGCGATGCAGCGTCTCCGGCAACCGGCGACGCATCCACAGGCCGAACGGCAGCACGATGGCCCCCAGCCCGAACGCGATCCGCCAGCCGTAGGACTCCAGCGCCTCCGGGGTCATGGTCAGGGTCATGATCAGCCCGATGGTCGCGCCGAACAGCGACGCGATGGCTTGGCTTGCGCTTTGCCAGGCCCCGATCTGCGCCCGTTTGTTCAACGGCGCTGCCTCGATCAGGAAGGCGGTCGTCGGCCCCACTTCGCCGCCCAGTGCAAACCCCTGGATCAACCGGAACACCACCAGCAACACCGGCGCCGCCACCCCGATGGTCGCATAGCCCGGCGTCAGCACCAGCCCCAGCACGCCCAGCCCCATCAACACGAAGCTGACCATCATCGCCGGACGCCGCCCCACGCGGTCGCCATATGCCCCCAGCACAATCGCCCCGATGGGCCGCGCTACGAAGCCCACCGCAAATGTCATCAGCGACAGCATCAGGTTCTGGAACGGATCGTTGGTCGGAAAAAACACGTGCCCGATCTGGACAGCGAACAGCGCGTAGGTGGTGAAGTCGTAGAACTCCAGCGCATTGCCCATCACCGCCGCGCTGATCTGCCCCCGCGTGATCGGCTTGTCTTCCGCCGGGGCCGCCAGGCCGCCTACCGCATCACTCATGATTGTTCCCCCACCCGGCAACGTTGTTTGCCGCCATGGACGCGTGCGTCAAGCGCCATCGCCGCCCGCGGCATCCCGGGCTCCATCCCAGCCGCGTGTCATCCCCGCCAACCGCGTCACATAAGCCTCCGCCCACTCCCGAAACGTCAGACCGAGAAACCTCGGATCGGCCACGTCCGGTCGCGTGAAATACGCCCAGATCAACAGCCGCTCATAGACCACCAGGGCCGTCAGTCGCGCAGGCGACGGCGCGGCTGTGCCACCCGCCGACCGATAGCTCTCCAGAAACACCTGCGTCAGTTCCGGCTTGATATCGATCCACGCACAGGACTGCCGGACCAGATCGGCCGCCGGATCTCCGAAGTTGCACGTCATCAGGTCGATCACGCCACTGACCCGCCACCCCGACGCGCCGCGCTCAAACAGCACATTGCCCAGCGTGAAGTCATTGTGCGCAAACGTCGCCCGCGCATCGTCTGTGAATTCGGCGTCAGCGCCGAGAACCTGATCAAGCCAGGCGTCATCCTCAGCCGTCAGCGCGCCGTTCCCGCGCGCATCAGCGGCATGTTTGCCAAACTCCGCCTGACGACGGACG